>JAJCYK010000001.1 GCA_029262935.1 Cytophagales bacterium
CAAAGGGGTTATACCGTCGTCCAAATACATGCACTCCATTAGGTATTTTAAAGTAGTTGTGCCAAAACCAGTTTTTTTCCAACACTGCTTCTTGAATCACTTCCTGAGGTGCGCTGGGACCTGCACCCTTTTTTCCTACCAACTCATCAGCAAGTAGTTCAGAGAACTTGGCGTAGCCCGCTTGGTTGAGTTGAACACCATCAATAGTCAACATTTCCTCACTGGAGCTGAACCACTCGCTTGACGGCTGAAACATATCGATAAAGGGCACACCAAATTTTTGTGCCACTTGATTCATAGCTTGGCTGTAGAGCGCTAAGTTTTGATTTTCGATTTGTCCATTTGGGAGGTCATAATGTTGTGATAAATCTTGAAAAGCGATGGGTGATACCAAGGCTAATTGTGGCGAGCTGGTGCCGTTGTACCTTTGGTCCTGGGTGTGATGGATGAACGCCTCCAGTTCCTGTTTGAAACGCTCCAATCCAGCTTCGCCTTCAAAGGATTCGCTATACCCGAAGAAGGCAATTATTATATCGGTTTGCAATTTTGTAAGCCACTGATCCGGTGTTTCTAAATGCCCTTCACTGCTAGGCTTTTGAGCCAATTCTGTTTGAAACTGTTCTGCGCCTGGAAATGCCCAGGGGTCGTTTCTACCAGAATGCGCACGGAACCCAGGTGTGTCTCCTCCATCGCACATGTTGCGAATGAATAAGGAGTGATCCGGAAACCTGGTATGAAGTTCGGTTTCAAAGTACCCGTAGTTCATCATACGTGACCCGAGATTTCCACCGATAAGCGCTATGTGAGCCTTGTCTGTTATATCCAATTTTGGAGGAACGGGAGAAGTACATTGTCCGGTAACTAAAGCAACTAGTAACCAGCAAAAGAGATTTGAGTGACGCTTCAATAAAATCATTATTAAGTGGTAGGTAACAGTAAGTAGTTATACTGAGTTGATGTTATTTTCTTAAGATACCGACTAAAAGCTAAATTCGAAAATCATTTTGTCAAGAACGGTAAGAGTATAGTAATAGACCCAAGTCGAGAAGCCCATATTTTAACATTATTTAACAAGCTTTAACAAGCTAAGTTTATATATCAACTTAGATATAATTACCTTATTATCAAATTGAACAACCACATTCCAAATATGAATAAGACCTTAAATATTCTGACAACAATGGTCCTGCTGGGCGTTTTATCCTTACCTGTCTGGGGCCAAAAAAGTAGCGAAAAGAAAATCAAAGTACGTATTGAAACGGAGGAGAATGGAAAGAAGCAACTCTTCGAACGAACCTATTCCAGTAAGGAAGAGATGAGCAATGATAAAGAGCTACAGGCGTTGGGGTTTAATCATAGTGATGACCCACATTTTAGCGGTACGGTCTTTTCCAAATCTCATGATGAGCAACAAGTATCTATAGACATAGATTCAGAAGCAGACGGTGATAAGATAATGATCCGAAAGGTCGTCAAAGATAAGGATGGAAAAAAAAAGACCATAAAAAGAGTTTACAATAACTTGGAAGAGCTGAAGGCAGACCGTGAGCTCGATGTAGAAATTACTGACGGAGACCATGGGTTTGAATGGAGCAGCGATGATAACGATGTTCATATTAAGGTGCGTAAAAAGGAAGGGCCTAACAAGAAAACTAAAGTTAGTCGTACTGTGACTATTGAGGTGGATGATGATCAAAAAGCCAATAAAAAGAAAAAGGAAGTTACAATTGTAGAAGAGGAGAGCCAGCGCTGATTTCTTATTTATTAAAAAAGCACTTAAATTTGAAAAGGATGTGGAGCGACATCCTTTTTTTAATGATCCAATGGAAATTCAAAATCAGAAGTATACTATTCAGGGAATAGAACTGGAGGGCTTGGCTAAGCAATACGGCACGCCTTTGTTTGTGTATGATGCGGCTACTATTAGCAGGCAAGTTGAGAAAATGAACCAGGCATTTAAAGGGCAAAAAATGCGCATTAAGTACGCGGCAAAAGCACTCACTAATGTTTCGATCCTAAAGTTAATGAAGAAATTGGGGGTGGGTTTGGATGTAGTATCTATTCAAGAGCTCGAGTTGGCACTTTATGCAGGGTTTGATCCGCTCGATATCCAATATACTCCCAATTGTGTGGACTTCGAGGAGATTCAGCAAGCAGTGGGTCATGGGGTGTTCATCAACATTGACAACCTACCTATGTTAGAACAATTCGGCAAAACCTATGGTAGAGACGTGCCGTGCTGCATACGATTTAATCCGCACATTATGGCAGGTGGAAATTTAAAAATCTCCACCGGTCATATCGATAGTAAGTTTGGTATATCCGTGCTACAGATGCCAGAAATAGTAGATGTAGTGAACAAGTACAACATTCATGTTACTGGTCTTCACGTGCACACGGGATCTGATATCATCGATACCGAAGTATTCCTGAAGGGAGCTACCATCTTATTCGGTGTGGCAAAAAACTTCAAGGAACTGGACTACATAGACTTCGGCAGCGGCTTTAAAGTAGCCTACCAAGAAAA
>JAJCYK010000002.1 GCA_029262935.1 Cytophagales bacterium
TATCAAGCAATTCGTAAGCTTACTTAAAGATGAAGCGGTTTACGAGTTTTTTGTACATCTGGTACCTTTTAAGGATATCGAAAAGGACGATCTATGGTTGGCCAACATGGAACGGGTAGCCATGGATTGTTTTAAAAATGAGGGGCCGGAGGTCAGCATTGAATCCATTGAATTAGGAGAGTTTCAGGAGATTTTGCAACGTAAAATTGAGTCTCAAAAGAATGCATTTAAATGGCTCAATTGGAAGTTGTTCAGTAAAGAAAAGATGCAATTTCAAAGGGTCTTGAGAGCAAATGGGTTACCCAACAACAGGGACGGATTTAAGATTCTAGTGGAGAAGGTGGACAACAGACTTAATCTGGAACATAATTTATCCAAACTAAGCAACTACCCTTGGCTTAAAGATATTCCCCAAGCTTTTAGTGAAGTAGACCTACAGGCGTGGTTTTACTATCAAAAAAAAGCACTTAATGCCAAACAAATTTTTGGACGACAAAGAAATTTCAAAGAGTATTTTAATGTTCCTCAGTTAGACTATCCAGAACTAAAGAAGAAGGTGGAAACCTTAATTCGGATTATGGATGATCTTCCTGCAAACAAAAAGCGTTGGTTAAATTATTTACTACCGGGGCAAATCAATCAATTGGTGAACACTCCAGAGCGTTTACATGAATATAAGTCTTCCCTAAAAAGAGAATTTGAAAACCTATGTCAATATGATGGTTTAAAGCAAAGCTTTACCAATCATGAGCGTGCTGTTGTAGAAAAAATTTACGAGGAGTGGCAACCCGATAAACATAGTACCGTTGAGGAATTTTTCAAGAACAGCCTTAAGCTTACATGGATTGATCATATTGAAACCAAGTACCCGGTTTTGCGTATGGTCAGTTCGTTGAAGCTCGATGACTTGCAGAGAGAATATCAAGATCTAATTAAGCAAAAGCGTAGCTTGAGTCAGGAAACATTAATGTTGAGGCTGCGAGAGAAAATTTACCATGATGTAAAGTACAACCGCCTCAACAACATGATATCCTATAGGGATTTAAAACATCAAGTTGGCAAGAAAAAACGCATTTGGCCTATTAGAAAATTGCTGTCTCATTTTGACCATGAGTTGTTTAAACTGGTCCCTTGTTGGCTAGCAAGTCCTGAATCTGTGAGCGCCATCACACCGATGAGACAGTTGTTTGATTTAGTCATCTTTGATGAAGCCTCCCAATGCTTTGCTGAGAAGGGTATACCTGCTATGTACCGGGCAAAACAAGTGGTCGTTACGGGTGATTCCAAACAGCTAAATCCGAATGATTTGTATCAAATCCGATGGCAAGAAGAGGATGAGGAACACCTGGATTTAGAAATAGATTCATTATTGGACTTGGCCAGCAAGTATCTTGATCAGGTGCAATTACAAGGCCATTATCGAAGTAAGTCATTGGACCTAATCTCATTTTCAAACCGGCATTTTTATGGCAACAAGTTGCGCATGCTGCCAGACTATGAAGTGATCAACGAGGGAGCGCCTGCTATAGAATATACTAAAGTTGAAGGAGTTTGGGAAAACAGTATCAATCAAAATGAAGCCATGGAGGTGGTACTGTTGGTACAAAAACTATTGAACGATCATCCGGAGAAGTCCATTGGAGTTGTCACATTTAATGTTCAACAGCAGCAATTCATTTCCGAACGAATAGAGGAGCGATTGGCTCAGGCCGAGATGTTGGTTCCCGATTCTTTGATAGTTAAGAATATTGAAAATGTGCAAGGCGATGAAAAAGATATAATTATATTTTCTCTCGGCTACGCCCCTGATAAAAACGGAAAATTCAACATGAATTTTGGAAGCCTGAATGTGGCTGGTGGAGAGAACCGTTTGAATGTCGCCATTACCCGAGCCCGAGAAAAAGTCCATATTGTTTCAAGTATATTGCCCAGTGATTTAAACGTGGGGTCCAGTAAAAACCTAGGCCCTAAATTGTTTAAAGATTATTTGCAATATGCTTGGGACATTTCAAACAAGAGTTACCGTCCACCTTTGCCTGAAAACCACGAGTATCCAAGTAGTTGGTACTTGAAGTCTCGACTGACCGCCGAGATGCAGCATAAGCCGGAATTAATTTTTGAAGAGTCGTTACCGTTTGCGGATTTAACCGTGCGCAATGATAAGGGTTACCTGGGCCTGATTTTAACTGATGACAACTTATATCATCAGAGTATTTCCGTCAAAGATTCTCATGTATATATTCCCTTAATTCTATTTGCCAAAGGGTGGCGATTTCAAGGCATTTTTAGCCGTCAATTCTGGATGAACCAAAATGATGTAATTGAGCAAATTGAACGCTTTGCGGTGAAAGAAGATTCTTCAAAAACCCCCCAATAATTAAAACCAGGACTCATTTCGCTCTATTGAGTTGGTTTTTATTAAAAAAAGCTAAATATTTTTTTCCGAAGACAAAATTGGACTATTTTAATATAATTGATTCTTCCCATTTAAAGAAATTGTGATAAACCGGGATGTCAAAAAATTCCACTAAGTCAGCGCAGTAGTGGAGCTTACCGCAGGGTATGATTTATTTGATTGCTTTAAGGGAATGAAGTATATTGAATGATTATAATGCGCTGGATCAACTGTTATTTTACCCAACTAGCAAGACGGATCGTTCGATCATTCTTGTTTTTTTTGTGCCTTTTCAGTGCGGGGCCAGGCCCGTATGCAGCCTTGGGACAGACTCCCCATACTACTCTAAATACCGATAGCTTAAATTACTATTTACAACTGGTTGAACAAGGCGAAAGGCAAGTTGGCGAGGCCTTTTCTAAAATAGGTTTTCTTTATTTTGAAAGTGGTAAATTCAACTCTGCACTACGCTATTTTGATCAGGCACTACCTCTGTTAAATGGAGAGAATAGATCCAAAGAAGTGGCCGATATTCATGAAGTCAAGGGAGTGATATACGGTATTTTTGGAGACAATGCTCAACCCAGAAGGTACTACCGTTTGGCTGAGAATCAGTTCACTAAATCCCTCAATATTTATACGGAAATTGGTGCCAAAGGTGGTGCGTTGCGCGCATACAAAAAGTTATCTGAGATCTCTGCAAAAAGAGGCAATTTTGCTAGCGCGGTGGTTTATCAGAACAAAGTGATTGACGGCTTGGAGCGTCTTTATCGTGACTCTTTGCAGGCGCAGGCTGATAGTTTTAATGATCTGCTAAATAAAGAAATAGAATCTTCGAAAGATACTATTTTAATCAATGAACCCGTAACTGCATCCGATGCCAATAACGCCCCAAAGTTATTTAGTGGAAAGAATATAGCCTTAGCTCTTTTAAGCCTGTTGTTATTACTAGTTGCAGGAAATTGGTGGTCGTTAAGAA
>JAJCYK010000003.1 GCA_029262935.1 Cytophagales bacterium
TAATGTCTCCATCATAAAGGTTGTGATACTGGTTTAAGGTGTCTAAGGTAATTTTGGCTTCTTTGAACTTCTCTATAGAGGCATTTTCCCTAATGAGGATGCGGTTGCTATCAGGCACAATTTTGGCATCGGCAACATGCATATAGGGAATCCCTGAAACTTGCATTTCTAATTTCTCAATATCATAAAGTGCTTCTGCCGCACTAAAAACTAAGGAGTCCATCTCGGGCTTAGTGGTATAAAAATAGGATTGTTCAAGATCCACATCTTCAGGCTTCTTCATGCTGATGAGTTTTTCATCTAAATTCCATCTTGCTTCACTAATCGATGTTCGTATCTGTGTAAATGGAAAGTCCAAAACCGACATGCCATCCACTTCGGATTTTATATCCGCATAGTTCTTTTCCAGATCAAAATCCAAAGCAACACCTACAGCAGATAGCGAAGGTTTTTTGGGGTCTGAGGACTGGACCACAAATTCGGCACCTGTTGCCGAGAGCCGGTTTTCTTGTAAGTGAAAGTTCTCGGACTTGGATTCCGAACCTCTGGTAGACAAGGTGCCATTTCCGAAGAAACCTTCGGGGGTAATAAGCGAAGTTCCTTCCAAAGAAGCCGTATTAGCATAGAGTTGAAAAGGGCTTTCCTTTGTAGTTATGTACATGCTATCCGTTTTGGGAAACCACAACAAACGGAAGTTCTCAGTGCTGGCATCCGGGAACGACGCCTCTTTAAGACGGCCCGATTTGGTTATGGCAGTTTGACCATCGGCACTTACTGAATCCGTATAGTATACAAAGTCCTCGCTTGTAAGTGCGGTGGAAAGAAAATCAACTTTACCGCTAGATCGCAATCCACCTTTGTCCATGGTAATCTTATTGTATACAGTTCCGGTGCCGTTGTAGGTTTTAAATCCTACATAAGGCAATTTATGTTCGAACCCCAAACTGTTGTCTTCCATAATGGTGAGTTCTTCCTCAAACTCTGGGAAAATTCCCCCGGATGTAAATACTCCTTTGAATTTTATTACGCTAGGGTCACTACTACTGGCGCTGTCTAGCTCAAATGCTGGGATGGTAAAGTAGATGGATTTGTCATAAACCCCATTTAGGATCTCATCCCCATCAAAATATACTACTGCTCCCACGTCAGCTTTAAATATCGGGTATTGTGGATAGATCTTTCTGGCGGACTTATTGTTCGGCTTATTGATGTATAGTACTCCAGCAGTTTCTACCAATTGGTTGGTAATTCCCAATTTAACATCTTGGTCTAAGTCACTTCCTGGCTCATTCAGACTAAATGTAATACTATCTATCTTTGGCAAGGCAATCAGAAAGCTGTCATAATCGAATCGAAAGTCTCGACCAATGAATTGGAAATTTCCTGCATTGATAAATCCGTCGAACCGAAAATCACGATTTTCCAGTAAAACAACTTGTTGGTTATTCGGTCTTATATGAACGTCCAGAAGTTCACTGATGTAAAACTTATTTATGCCTCTTATTATAAATTCGTTTTTGGCTAAGTCCAAGGTAGCATTGGACTTTGAAGGAGAAATAGAAGGGATCATTATATTGTCAAAATCTTTTCGATCCTGTTTGGAAAGAACGTAGTGATACCCTTTTCTCTTTATGGTAACCCAACCTGTTTCGCTGTTGAAATCAATATAACCTTCGCGCATCAAACCGCGCATGGCTCCTCTGATCTTTTCGGGATTCTGATTTAATCTCTTGGCCATATCATCTGAATAGAATTCATTGGATTTGGATTTCCTGGCATGGGCCACCGCCATCAGCAATGGGTTGAATCCATAGAGTGCTACTAAAGCATCGAATTTACCATCGTTGTAATATTCGTGTGATTCAAATTTCGAGGGTATCTTATTTTTAGCACTTAGTATACTGACGTCCAAGCTATCAGCATCCATGTCCCACTTTAGCATATCAGCACTAAAATAGGTCTTGAAAAAAGTTGAGGAGTAGGATATATTTTTGAAGCTCCCCTCATCTTTTAAAATCGTTACCATATGGTTTTGTGGGCGGTATCGAAATTGAACAGCTGGATTGTAAATAGAGTCACCTGAATGGATTATGGTTACTGCGGCACGCGGGGTGCTTATAACAGAGTCCTCTAGTTGAAAGCTTCGGGAAATCACTTTTAATTTTGACCCGTGCTTTCCGGTTATTTCTATCAACGTATTGCCTCCCATTAGAGAAGCACTATATACTCGGTTACCTCGCATAGCGAATCCACCCTTATAGGTCAATAGTTCATCCGCAATACCACTGATCTCGATGTTTTCTCGGAAGGAGACAAACCTGGGGTAGGAGTGATCTTTGGTCTTACCGCTCCCACTTCTATACTCAAATATTCCAGCGACTTCTCCAGATACTTTGTCCTTATAGTGCATTTTCGCATTGTTTGCCCGAACAAAAGGTTTGTCTACTTGGAAATTATAGTCTCCAAACTCACAATAAACTTCATCTGGACTAAGACCGGTAATGGACCAATCAAAACTACCTCCAGTACCTACAAAAGTACTTGACATGGGCATAAGTGATCCTGAGGTATTTTTTAAAGAGGCAGAATCGTTCTTGGTAATGAAAACCAAATCCGCATTGGTCACTTTGATCAATGCCCCTACCAATTGAGGTTGAGGTTCGTCTGCACTAATTACCTCCTCTACCGTGGTCGTGGCCTCCTCATTTGTGTCCTCCTCTTCCCAGTCTGTATCCCAACTGTCATTACTTTCGTTATCCCAGTCACTATACCAATCATCTGACTCTTCTTTTTCAAGAGGGGCTTCCTCTTCAGGTTCTTTAGGCTCTTCAGATGCTTCTAGAGGGGCAGTCTCCCCCATAGCAAAAGCAAAATCAATAGCGCCACCATTTATATTTAGGGAGTTGTAAGAAGTCTTAAAAAAGGACCTTGACCCCAAAACACGGCGTGCCGTCAGGATAAAGTCCAACAAGCTTTTAGTGTTCCCACTTTCAGCTGATTGTGCCAAGGTATTTATCAAATTAGAAAATACCGTAGGGCTTACCTCTGAATGGCCAGAAGCTTCCACCAATAAGCCTACTAAGCGATCGAAATGCACTTTTTTTACCTTTTTCTCGGCCAGGAATTTGGCGGTAATGATAATTTTCGCCTTTTGATCGCCGCTAAATTCACTACCCCATAACTGCTCAAAATCTGCGGAAGTTTGCGCTGGTTGACCTTCAGTACTAACGGTGAGTAACGTGCCTAATTCCTTAACAAAGGCATTAGGGTCATCTGACAAGTTGTAATTCTGTGCTTGAATAGCACCAGGAAATAGCAACAACCAAAAAATAATGTAACGTAGGTTCATTTTCTATCCGTTAATTCAACTCAAAAATCAAACAAGCCCAATTGTTTGTTATGGTTTGCCCACTGATTAGTAATCCATTAGCCTCACTTATGTTAACGATTTGAGGAAGATCTTCGGTATAAAATCCACTAATAATTAAATGCCCTGGTTGTTTCATCAGGGTTTTATAGACGGGAATTTCTTCCAAAAGAACATTCCTGTTGATATTTGCCAGAATCACATCAAAGCCGGAACTTAAGTTAAGCGAGGACACCGTCCCCTGGACAACCTCAATATTTTGACATTCGTTTATTTGTACATTTTCCTGGGCATTTTCTACGGACCAAGTGTCAAGATCAACTCCTAGTACTGTACTCGCCCCTAATTTTTCTGCCAGAATACTGAGTATCCCAGTACCACAACCGACATCCAACACTGATTTCTCTTGATGATTCAAAGCTAACTGCTGTTGCATCATCTGACTGGTAGTTTCGTGATGTCCTGTACCAAAAGACATCTTAGGATTGATAACAACTTCATATTTATAAGCAGATGAAGGTGCATGAAAACTTGCACGAACGCGACAATCCTGGCCCACGGTAATAGGGTTAAAGTTGCTTTCCCACGTTTCATTCCAATTTTGCTGGGCGATTTCCTGGGCTTGAAAGTTTCCTGCTTGTGGATAATGTGCCAACATACGCTGCAAATTTCTCTGGTTGTAATCTGGTGCGGACTGATAGGCTTTAAGTCCACCTTCCGTATCCATAAACCCTTCATACCCCAATTCCCATAGCTCCGCCGTGAGTATCTCTCTTAGATGCTCATCACAAGGAATTTCTATCTCAACATAATTCATTAGTTATTGCATCCTGCAAAGGATAGAATATCGGTATAGTAAATAGCAAAATCTGCAAACCCTTGATTGTCAACAAAGTATATGGTAAAATGCGCAAATGCAGGCGCTTCAGTTTCGAACCACAAACCAGGCTTGTCCGCGAAAAGTCTGTTGTCTTCCATGTATACTACCAAATCTGCAAAAGCTTCTGATTCTTCCAGGTAAACTTTGAAATTTGCCTCGTTCGGGTTGTCAGTGATAAACACTTGCCCGTACAACTGGCATACATCAAACGATTGCCCATATGCTTCCGTTCCACCAATGTCAATTAAACCCAGTATAAAAATAAGCCTCAAAAAGCGATAAAAATGATTCATTTGACTATCAATATTACATTGATGGGTTTGACGGTTCTTTTAAAGACTGTTAATAATGGCCATAAAATCTTCCGCATTTAAGCTTGCTCCTCCAATTAGGCCCCCGTCTACATCGGGCCCTGCAAAAATTTCTGAAGCATTACCCGGTTTACAACTCCCACCGTACAGTATAGGTATATTGCCAGCAATTTCCTGGCCAAACTTGCTAGCCAGATGGTTTCTTATTCCTTCGTGCATTTCTTGAGCTTGGGCCGCGGAGGCCGTTTTCCCTGTTCCTATGGCCCAAATAGGTTCATAGGCAACTACCAGACTTCCGATTTGTTCATCGGTCAAATGGAACAGGCTAGAAGTTAGTTGATGACAAACATACTCCATTTGATCGTTGGATTCTCTAATTGAAAGTGGTTCACCACAACAGAAGATGGGCGTTAACCCCTCGCTTAATGCAGCATCTACTTTTCGTGACAACAGCTCATTACTTTCCTTAAAATATTCCCTTCTTTCGCTATGACCGATTATTACATAAGTAACACCTACCGACTTTAGCATGGCACATGATATCTCACCGGTAAAAGCACCTGACGGTTCCTGATGACAATTCTGGGCGGCCACCTGCAACATCGTGGTACTCGCGGTTAATTTAGCTACTTGTGGTAGATGTATAAAGGGTGTACCCAATACCCCAAGTACATTCAGGGATGGTTGCTGGTTCATTAGTTCCACAATTTGAGTAGTAAGGTTAATTCCTTGCTCCAAATCGTTGTTCATTTTCCAATTTCCAGCTACTAGTTTTTGTCTCATTATTTATGGTTGAAGTATGTAAGTAAAGATAATTTTAATCCACCAGCCCCTGGTCTAATTTGGGTTTTAAGAATTGTGCAGTATGGTTGTTCTTTAAAGCTGCCAAGTCCTCAGGTGTTCCACTAAAACACAGTTTTCCGCCGTTTTCACCACCTTCCGG
>JAJCYK010000004.1 GCA_029262935.1 Cytophagales bacterium
ATTGTTGGTCTATTTGGCGATACTGTAAAAAGGTTTTTTCTTGTAAATAGCTCAATATTTCGGATAGACTCATGTCCGCGGCAGGAGGAATTACCTGCACACCGGATACATTAGCATCTAAATAAGTAAAGTTCAGGCCGTGAGTTTTTTCGATGGTTTGTAAGACCTCCTTTAAGGGTTTTGGGGTAGCTTGTTGTGCCTTCAGGGATAAAAAACAAACAAGTAATAAAAAGATGCAGCTAGTTCGTCTCACTAGTAAGGATCACGGTTTGGTTATCCTTAATTTGATATCCTAAATTCAAAGGCTGGGTGATCGACTTAAGAGCTAAGTCGATATCTTTGTGGGTGAAGCTTCCGCTAAACAACTGGGATAAATCAAGATCACTACTAGTAATGATTACTTGATATTGTCTTTCAAATTCTCTTAATACCTCGCCGTAAGGTACACTGGCAAAACTGCTTTTAAAGTTAATCCAGGAAGGGGCTTTATCTGCCAAATTACTTTCTTTAAGAACTGTACCATTGATTATTCGCAACATATGAGCTGCTGGTAGTTGCTGATCAAGATCCTGAGCGGTTATCTGGACTAAGCCTTCATAGCAGATTACTTCAAAATAGTTTCCCCGAGTCTTGACATTAAACTCCGTACCGAGTACGGATACTACTCCATCAGGGGTTTTCACGGTAAATTTTGCACCTTTTGCTACTTTGAAATAAGCCTCCCCATTTAGATCCAAGGCTCGATTATTTGTCCAATCCTCATTCTGATAACTTATAGTTGAAGAAGCATTTAAAAACACTTCTGATTGATCGGGTAAGGTAAATTCCGTAGTCTGTCCTACGTCGGTAGTAACGGTTTGGAACGAGACTGCCTGACCAGGCCAAAATACATACAAACAAACTCCTGCGATTAGTACTGCGGCTACCCTTAGTAAAGGTTTCCACCAATTTAGGGGCACTTCTTTCGCAACGTTATGTTCGAGATTTAATCGGTCAAAAGACGTGGACTTTTCCAATGAAGGCGCCTTGAAATTTTGGATAGCCTGGTCAAGCTTTTGGATGTCTTTAAAGTCTTCACTTTGTTCAAAATGCTTCTTTTCAGCTTCCGTTAGCGTCCCATCTAACCACTTTTTTATATAAAAATCTTGATCCATTAATCCTCTTTTCTATAGTAATAACCGTTACCATCGGCATTTTCCTACTTTATCATTGATTTTATTTTAATTCTTTCAGACTTACCCTGAGCTTATTCAGAGCGGTGTAAATTCTTTTTTCAACTGCCTTACGTGAAATTCCCAGCATATCGGCAATCTCTTGATGTTTTTTGCCTTCTATGCGATTCAGCATGAACGTCACTCGTTGCTCCTCCGTTAATTGCTGCAAAGCATTTTGTAGACGATCCATATATTCAGTTTCTTCCAAAACATATTGAGGCGTCTCTATAGTACGATCATTTACCGGCTGCTTTTGATACTTCAACACCGTTTTCTTCTTATCGAGTTCATTTAACATTTGGTTTCTGGCCACTGTAAACAAAAACCCCCGGGCCTTTTCTATAGGTACGTCTTTACAATGATTCCAAAGCTTTATAAAAGCTTCTTGCACTAAATCTTTAGGATAATTGTCACCTCCATATTTATAATAAAGAAAATCGTGCAAATCCTTAGCATGTTCGTTAAACAGCTTCTGGAAAACGGATTCCTGGCAAATATTTTGGGTGTTTTTAGACATTAGAGGAACAAGAGATACTAAATGTATTAAAAAATGCTTTTCATAGGTAGGAGATTATGCATTTCATCGGTTTTATAAACGCGAAGGATTTGATAAAAGTATCTATTCAATACTACGCCATCAAATAGAACGAAAGCAAAACACCAGATGATGAACATGATGAAAACAGTTTTTAAATTTTTCACGATGCTACTAGTTGGCTCCTGGGTATTTTTTAGTTGTCAAGAACCCATTAATGAGGTTGTTGACCCACCCGCGGATGCCATCATTGCTCCCAATTCCAACATTGCGACACTCTTGCAGAGAGTCTCTTTAAATGACGGATCAGGAGATAATATTGTGGATAGTGCCAGTTGCCTTTCTTTGGCCTTTCCCTTTACCGTAAATGCCAATGGCTTGGAAATTATCATTGATTCTGAAGAGGACCTGGACCTTATTGAGGACATCTTCGATGAGTTTGAAGAAGATGATGATCTTTTAGAAATCATTTTTCCTATAACCGTGATCCTTGCAGACCATACTGAGTTTACCATTGACAACGAAGATGCCTTTGAAGATTTAGTGGACCAGTGCAGCGATTTTGAAGATGAAGATATCGAATGTATTGATTTGGAGTATCCTGTTACCGTATCCACTTACGATACGGTGAATCAGACGTCCTCAGTTATTGTCTTGCAAAGCGATGAAGACCTTTATGATTTATTAGAAGAGCTGGACAACGATAACTTGCTGGGGTTCAATTTCCCAATTTCTGTCTTATTATCTGATAGCTCGGTGGTCGTGATCAACAATAACGACCAATTAGAAGAGATAATCGAAGATGTAGCTGATGACTGTGACGAAGATGACGATGATGACGACGACGATGATTATGATGATGATGACGACGATGACAACCATCAAGGAGATACTGTAATCGTGGCCCCCATTATTATTGAAGGAGATTGGATCGTAGCACGATATGATGATGCTGGAGCGGATGAAACGTCCAATTATGAAGGATTTGTTATTGATTTTGCAGCGGATAGCACGGTATTGGCTACTAAGGGTGATGATGTAATTGATGGTACTTGGGAAGAGTTTACTGATGATGGAGTGCAAAAATTGGCCTTAGATTTCAATGAAGATGTTCCTTTCAATGAGTTTAATGACAATTGGGATATCGTAGATGTGCGGGAGGATCGGATAGAACTGCATGATGTAAGTGAAGAAGATGGTACCACCGATATCCTGGTATTTGAGCGATTATAGTAGCGTAAGTCATTAAACATGATAATAAGGGCCACCTATTTGGGTGGCTTTTATTATTTTCAACCTATGGAAGTTCCTTTAATAGACTTTAGTTCGTTCTCAGAAAGCACCACAACACGGTCGGCAATTGCCCGACAGATTGCGAGGGCTTGCACGGATACGGGCTTTTTTTATATTTCCGGCCACGGAGTTGATCAAAGCTTGCAGGACCGGTTGGAGGACTTAAGCTGGCAGTTTTTTAGGCAACACCCCGCTCAAAAGGAAGCACTAGCCATGATCAAGGCCGGTAGGGCTTGGAGAGGCTATTTTGGAGTTGGCGCGGAGCTGACCTCAGGCAAGCCGGATTTAAAAGAGGGCCTTTACTTTGGGCAGGAGTTGCCGTACTCACACCCTGAGGTAAAGAAGGGTACTCCTTTACATGGTAGTAACCTTTTCCCAAGCATCCCACATTTTAAGAATACAGTTTTAGCCTACTTAGCCAGTATGACGGAGCTAGGGCATACCATCATGGCGGGAATCGCCATTAGTTTGCAACTTCCTCAGGATTATTTCATCAAACGATACCTTAAGGATCCCCTTATTCTCTTTAGAATCTTTCATTACCCCAGGACAACCAATGCACAACGGGAGCAATCGTTATGGGGTGTGGGAGAGCATACTGATTATGGTGTGCTCACTATCTTAAAACAGGACAAGGTTGGTGGGTTGCAAGTAAAATCAAAAGATACCTGGATTGATGCTCCTTATATTCCCGGAACATTTGTTTGTAACATCGGAGATATGTTGGACTCTATCACCAGTGGATATTATCGCTCCACTCCTCATCGGGTAGTAAACCAGAGCAACGAGGGCAGGTTGTCTTTTCCGTTCTTTTTTGACCCCAATTATGCAAGCACAGTGACTTCAGCAGAACTAGGCCACTTATCAAATTTTAAGACCCAGTCCTTTGATCGTTGGGATGGGGCAGACTTGAAGGGATTTTCGGGAACCTATGGATCTTATTTGCTGGCTAAAGTGGCTAAAGTGTTCCCTCAGTTGTTTGAGAATATTGATAATTAGCATATAAACGCTGGCCATACAACCCGTATTAATACGTTCAAAAAGACGTAAATACCTCATTGAAATCGGGAGTAATCCGTCCTACCTTAGATAGTAGCAATAAAAGCGATTCTCTAATGGATACATCCGCTCAAATTGATCAGGAATTGGTGCATTCAGGATTTGCATTCCAGATGGGATTTCGGGCCATAGGCCCCTCTAACATAAGCATCTACCCTGAAGCGGGACAGGAGGTGGTTTTAGTTCCAGAGCCGGGTAACCCGTTCGATCAACACGCCATTGCGCTCCACAATCAAGATGGCTTTTTTGGATACATTAACCCAGAACAGAACCAAGGCTTATCTAAGTACTTAGAAAGTAAAAATAACTATTACGCGAGCATTCGAATGTGTGCTGAATTGAATCAGACACATTCCATGAAATACATAATAACCGTATATGCCACTGATCTAATTGAACAGTGTCATGAAGTTCTTCGGGTACCTACAAGAGGGTAGACTTGGTCCCATCATTACTTAGCTAGGGGGTCAATGGACATGATGCATACTAAGTTTCCCTCGGTATCCTTAAATTTCACAATCCAGCCTACTGAGGGTATTGCAGCTTTTTCCATAACGATAACCCCTCCATTATTTTCTATCTTTTCGACAAATACATCGACATCCTCCACCACTATGGTTCCTTCCATTCCCAGGATTTTTTCAGAAACAGGGGAATACCTACGACTTTGCAATGCGCCAATCAATTCCTGATCGTCTGATTCACCGGTGGTTATCTGTTTGAAGTCTTCTGGGCCATAACTTTGAAAATTCCAATTGAACAAAGCGCCATAAAACCTTTGGGCTCGATCTATATCGTCGACATGCAAAGCAAAGTGGGATAGTTTATGTTTCATGATTCTTTATGATTTATAGTAATTGATTCTTTAGGATTGTCCTTAGACCAGCCTGTTAAGATTGTCGTCTGCAAGCCATACAAGTGGTTATTAGAACAGGGAATGATATTTATTCCTTGTGCTATCCATTGTGGTAGTTGTGAGGGTGCTGCCCCCAATATATTTTGGTAAGTCCTTGTCATATGTGCGTGATCGTAAAACCCACTGCTTAAGGCAGCTTCAGTCATTTTGACGCCCTTTAATACTGGGCTGAGTGATTTCACCAGTCGCCTCCACAGAACAAAGCTCTGAATGGGCTGACCGACTTGATCTTTAAAGAGGTGCCTAAGCCTACTTTCAGAAAGGCAAACTTCTTGGGCTATGTCCTTTACTTTAAATTGTTTAACGGAGGCGGCTTCTATGTAATTGATGGCCATTAGTACCCGAGGATCTACCTGATTTGAAACCTTTATCTCAACCAGAGACTCCAAGATTTGACCGCAAGCGCTGAATATCACTTGGCAATCCCGTGATATTAGGAGTTTTTTGAAGTAATCCGTTTGCAAGTTTTCAATTTTGAAATCGTTTAACCCCGCAATGAGTTGGTCTGTGAGATATTTGTCTTTTAAAGATTGGGCGTACCTGGTGTCTTTGTCCAAGTAAATAAATAATTGAATACCTCCGTTGCTGTCAAGTTGGTGTACGTGATTCTCACCTATAAGGGCTGATTTGAACTTCCTCCAGGGATTTTTGACATCCCTTAGTAAGAATTGGTTTTCTATATCGAAAACCAACTGTAAAGTATTGTGAAAGTGTGGGTCTGTATTAAAGGAAGTGCCCCAAAACAAACTCATGCCATTCCAAACAAAAAGAGCCGAAGTATGTCCCTGGTTGTTGATTTTAGCCATATTGCTCAAGGTATTATTTATCATTCATTAAAGCTTGTAAAATCTGGCTGATTGAACTTGTTTGAGCTGCTCGTTGTAAATAAGTATAAATCCCCGTAATTTAATTTCATGTATTTTCTAAAAAGCCTCTGCATACTTTTATTGATGTTTTTGTCCACATCAACACAAAGTCAACACCGCTACGATTTTGATTCTTTGCTGCAACACAATCCGCTGTTTGAACCTGTCTTAAAAGCCGTAGCAGATACTTTTAAACTTTTTGAAAATACCTCGCCGTTGGAATTTTCCGTGGCTACTGATTTTAAGAATTTGGTAAAAAACAAATACCAGGATACCTATCAGGAGGCTATGGTAACTTATCAAATTGCAGATACCTTAGCAATAAGCCGTAAAGTCCGGGTTAAACCGCGCGGAGCTTTTAGACTAAAGGAATGTCAATATCCACCCTTGAGGGTAAACGTCAAAGAAACCAAAGAAGTCTTTGAGTTATTAGACGACTTGGACAAATTAAAGATGGTCGTTCCTTGTAAGGGCTTTGGCAACTACCAGACTTATATTTACAACGAATACTTAGCGTATCGTCTCTATAACATTTTGACAGATCACAGCTTTCGGGTACGGTTAATTAAAATAAACTACCAGAATACTGGTGGGAAAATGGAAATAGGGTCTGCCCATACGTTTATTATTGAAAATCAAAAATCACTGGCCGCCCGCTTGGATTGCATTCCTTTAAAAGTTGATAATGTGGGCACTAGATATACCCAAAAGGAATATGCCATACTGATGTATTTGTTTCAATTTATGATTGGGAACACCGATTGGTCGGTGCCAGGATTACATAATGTGAAGTTAATTAAATCCACCTCGCCATTGATTCCCAATCCCATTCCTGTTCCTTATGATTTTGACTACTCAGGACTGGTAGATGCGTCGTATGCGGCTCCTCACGAATCTCTGGGGATTCCATCCGTAAGAGTGAGAAAGTACTTGGGGTTTTGCACGACTGAAGAAGAGTTGAAACAAGCTATTGATGTGTTCCAACGAAAACGTGGGGAAATCCTGAAATTGATTGAGGAATTTCCTTGGCTATCTGATGCCGGAAAAATTAGATCTTTGAAGTACATTCAGAATTTCTACAAAATTATCGATGACCCGAAAAAGATCAAGGCCCATATAAGTCTTCGGTGTAAGAAGTAAATTCATGAAGGGTTAACCATGGATCAAAAACACCCTTTAACCCGGAGCCCATATACACAACCCATATGACTGGTTTCCCAGTCCTAAAGCACAGACTCCAGAGTTTCAAAAGTCCACAAGTTGTACGGCGCTGGCCTTATATCCAATTCGATGGGCGATTATGGCCAATTTGCCTTCAGGGCGTGATGGTATTGGTTGCTGATAGACTTGCCATACCGGCAACAAGGAATCACTTTCTGATACCCACTGGTAGCCAATGGATGCTCCGGGGGTGGCGCTTGAGATTGAAAAGGACTGCCCCTCCATAGAAATACTGGGATCCTGGGTGCTGGGTTGCACTCCTTGTGGCCACCAGGAGCTTAACATCGTTTCCTCTTCAATTTGCCCGAGGTCTTGAATTTCTTTCATCCACCGGTCACATTCTGCCCTAAGTACCAGCAATTGAGATTGGTATTGTGGATCATCAGCTAAATTACGCAACTCGTGGGGATCATTTACACAATCAAACAATTCTTCCGGTGCTTTGGTGGTACGGAACCATTGAGCTTGAAACTCATCCAAGGAATCCAATTGATTTAAGCGTAGCAATTCTTGCATTACTGGCATTTGCTCACGATACGCTACGGGTAGATAATAACCTTTTTCGGGGCTGAAATTGCGCAAGTATTTAAACCTATGATCTCTTACTGCACGAATCATATCGTAGCGTTCATCAAAGCGATCTGCTGCAGCATGAATATACTCACGTTGGTTTTCAGTAGCGTCAGTACCTAGGAATGCTCGGCCATCAACATATTCTGGAATGTCAATGTTGGCTAATGTGAGCAAGGTTGGTTTAAAGTCAATAAAGCTAATCAACTGATCGTCCACGGTTCCGGCCCGCCATTGATTAGGAAATCTAACAATAAGGGGTAAATGAATGCCAGAGTCGTATAGAAGTCTCTTTTGGCGAGGCAAAGGGCCACCGTGATCGGTATACCAAAAAATAATGGTATTCTCCAATTCTCCATCTTGCTCCAACTCTTGCAAAACTTCACCTATTTGCTGGTCCATACGAACGATGTTGGAGTACATTTGTCTAACATCTCGTTGCCCAATATCATTGTCGGGCAAATAGGGTGGGACGTTTACAGGCAAGTCTTCATCAACCAATAAGCTGTCTGCGGCTCTGGCCCAAATTTGAGATTCATGGGTAATCCCAAAATTAAATATTGCGAAAAAGGGTTGGCCTGGGGCGCGATTTCGCCAATGTGCTTCCTGATTACTGGCGTCCCATGCGGTAACGGGGGCCCTAAATTGGTAATCAGCTTTGGCATTATTGGTGCAATAATATCCTGCCTCTCTTAGATATTCACTATGCAGTTTCACACCAGCCGGAGGCATTGCCTCATAAACTGTAAGGCCTTCAGGTCTTGAGGGGAATACCATTTCCGCAAGCTCCTCATCCGTCCAGGGCCGATACCACGGACCGGTCCTCATATGATGACCACCGCCATGGCTAGGATACATCCCCGTGGCAATGGCAAATCGACTAGGGGCGCAAACACCTGATGGCGAGTACACCTGGGGATATAGAACGCCTTCACGAGCCAAACGATCCAAGTTTGGAGTGGATACTGTACTGTCACCAAACGCTGCAATGTAAGGACTCAGATCCTCAGCCACTAACCATAGGATGTTGGGCTGCTCTGGTCCTTCCCAAAGAACGACTTCTTCTACTTCCACGGGCGGTGGGGTAGGCGAACAACGTAGGAGGCCCAAACCTGCAAAAACCAATAAAAGTATTACTATGGGCTTCATGTTTAACTATAAGTTCCCTTTGTTTACTTCGGTTACCGCATGGTCACAAGCTCTTGCAGTCAATGCCATATACGTCAAACTGGGGTTTTGACAAGCCGCTGAAGTCATACACGCACCGTCAGTTACAAATACGTTGGGCACACTATGTATTTGATTAAACTTATTTAAAACGGAAGTTTTAGGATCGCGACCCATACGAGCAGTACCCATCTCATGAATTCCTAAACCTGGTTTGCTTTGATTATCAAATTGTTCCACATTTTTGAATCCAGCCGCATCTAACATTTCTGCGGCAGCCAACTGCATATCTTTTCTCATTACCTTTTCGTTTTCTTTCCACTCACAATCAAAGGTAAGTGTCGGTAAGCCATGAATGTCCAGCAATTCTCGGTTTAGGGTGACTTTATTTTCATGATAGGGCAGACATTCACCGAACCCACCTAGCCCCATCTGCCATGGTCCTGGCTCAGATAGCTTATCTTTGAAATCACTTCCGAAGTCCATTTCCTTCACGCCACGCCTCCAATTCTCTCTACTGGCACGACCTTGATAGCCAAATCCTCGAATATAATCAGATCGTTGTTCATCTATGTTTCTGAACCTAGGGATATAGATTCCGTTGGGACGACGTCCCAGGTAATACTTGTCCTCAAACCCATCAATATGTGCTTGAGCACCCGCTTTAAAATGATGATCCATTAAATTATGACCCAATTCACCACTATCATTACCCAAACCATCCGGGAAGCGATCTGAAGTAGAATTGAGCATGATTTGAGTAGTACCTAAGGCGGAGGCGTTTAAGAAAACAATCTTGGCATAATACTCTACCACCTCCTTGGTTTCAGCATCCAGTACCCGTACACCAGAGGCTTTTCCACTTTCGTTATCGTATATTACTTCAATAACAATGCTGTGAGGCCTCAAGGTCATATTGCCGGTGGCAGCAGCGGCTGGTAAGGTGGCCGCTTGACTACTGAAGTATGCACCATAAGGGCAGCCTCTCATACAGAGATTACGGTATTGACACTGACCGCGCCCGTTATGGGGCTGGGTAAGGTTAGCGGATCGCCCGATTGTCATTACCCTTCCGTTGAAATTTTCAGCTATTTTTGACTTTAGGTGTTTTTCTACACAATTCATTTCCATAGGTGGCAAAAACTTGCCATCAGGGAGCTGAGGCAGACCTTCCGCTTGGCCATTAATTCCTGCAAATGATTCCACATAGTCGTACCAGGGTGAAACATCGTCGTAACGTATGGGCCAGTCAACAGCTACGCCATCCTTGGCATTGGCTTCGAAATCCATTTGGCTTAATCTATAGGATTGCCTACCCCAAAGCAAAGATCGGCCTCCAACATGATAGCCACGTATCCAATCAAACCGTTTTACTTCAGAGTAGGGATTTTCAACATCGTTCACCCACCAATGCTTGGTGCTTTCACGCATGGTATAGCCCGTACGATTTTGCTTTTGGTGATTCTTCATCTCCTCTGCTGAAAGCCGATCTGCATTGGGAAGTTCCCAGGGGTGTTTGTGCATGGTAGGATAGTCTTCTACATGCTTTACGTCCCGGCCTCGATCCAGCACTAAAGTTTTCAATCCTTTTTCACAGAGTTCTTTAGCAGCCCAACCACCGCTGATTCCCGTTCCAACCACGATGGCATCAAAAGTATTTTGATCTTTTGCTTTAAGATTTAAATTCATTTTTTAGTTTTTTTAGGATAATAATTAAAGAGCCCAGGCTTTCTGCCCTGGGTCCAGGGTGGTACATCCGTCGTAGGATCCGGGAATTTGCAAATATGCTAATGCTTCTTTCGCACCCAATTCACTGTTGAAGTAGCCTAGCAGTGCCAGTTCTTTGAACTGGTGGAAAAAGGACTTTGGGGGTTTGCCATTAATGTTATCAGCGGCTCCATTGTCGTAGTCTTCGCTAGCAATTTGAGTTAGAACAGCTGATCGTTGCTCAGGGGTAAGTTTAAGAAACTCATCCTGATGAGCGGTCTGAGCGGCATTTTCAATTCGAGCGAGTCCTTCTAA
>JAJCYK010000005.1 GCA_029262935.1 Cytophagales bacterium
AGTATCTAGCTGAGTATTTTTTATATATGCAGGCTGAAAATCTTAGGATTATCAGCCTGCAATTTTTTTTTGTATTGATCTGGATTTACTCCATCAGCGATTTTCCAAAAATTGATTTATATTTAATCCTTGATAAAAGGTAATATAGATGCTTTTCCATGGATTCCCCTGCCTATTTTGATGTTAGTAGTGCTTTAGCCTTTCTGAAAAAACTGTTGCTTAAGCGATTGCCTCCGCCATCTCATGACTGGTTGTTGACAAAATTAACTTTGCTTGAGACAGATCCTGCTGCCAAAAACCTCTACCTGTTTTTCGGAGCGGCACCTAGATTTATCACTGAGGAAGTTTTGGTAATCACCGAGGAAGAACAATCACAGGCGAAGCAACTAAGGGAGGGATGGTACATCAAGGATATGACATCCGTGCAGGCCTCAAGAATTTTGGCCGTATTAAGTTATTCAAGTCAACCCCAGGAATCATTCTTTCACTCTTTAGAGCAATTGTTTACTACAGCAGAAATGAATGAATTAGTAGCACTGTATCGGGCATTGCCTTTGTTACCATATGCTCCGAGTTTTAAGCTACGAGCTGCGGAAGGCATCAGAACCAATATGTCGGTGGTATTTGATGCTATTGCTTTGCACAACCCCTATACTCATGATTACCTGGACGATGATGCCTGGAATCAAATGATATTAAAGGCCTTGTTCATGGACCGACCACTTTTCAAAATTTGGGGCATTGACAATCGAAGCAATTATTCGTTGAGTAAAATGATATCGGACTTCGCTCATGAAAGATGGGCTGCTGGCAGAGATACTTCTCCAGAAATGTGGCGCCCAATTAAAAAAGACCCCTCAGAAGCAATTTACGATGATTTGCGTAAATTGCTTCTTATGGAAGATCCTATACAGCAAGCCGCTGCGGTGTTGGCCGCCCGTGCTTTGAATACTCCCTCTGCAAAGTCGTTGCTAGAGGAGTTCGAGGCCACAGTTTCCGGCCTTGATGCGAATACACTAAATTGGCAAGCCATCGGAAAAAGGTGGCGGCACCTAAAGAAGCTTTCTTCAAATTGATCCCAAGTACTTGACATTATGTTTATAGACCCTCATGTTCATATGACATCTCGTACCACCGATGATTATCAAGCCATGCAGGCTGCTGGTGTGGTTGCGATTATCGAACCGGCATTTTGGCTGGGTCAGCCTCGCACAGAAGTTGGAACTTTTAAAGATTATTACAGCAGCTTAGTGGGTTGGGAACGTTTTCGCTCCAGTCAATTTGGTATACGACACTACTGTACTATTGGATTAAACTCAAAGGAAGCTAACAATCAAGCTTTGGCAGAGCAGGTAATGGAACTGCTACCTTTGTTTGTCTGTAAAGAAGGGGTGGTTGGCATCGGGGAGATTGGCTATGACGACCAGACTGAAGCAGAAGAAAAATATTTTAGATTGCAATTGGAGCTAGCCAAAGAACTTGACTTGCCCGTCCAGGTTCATACACCCCATAGAGATAAAAAAAGAGGCACAACTCGAAGTATGGATGTTATTGTCGAGCACAATATTGATCCTTCCAAAGTTATCATCGACCACAACAATGAAGAAACTGCTCAAGAGGTTTTAGATAGAGGCTTTTGGGCGGCATTTACCATATACCCATTTACTAAAATGGGTAATGAAAGAATGGTGGAGGTAGTACGACAATATGGTAGCAACAAAATAATAGTGGATAGCTCGGCTGATTGGGGAATCAGTGACCCATTAGCTGTCCCTAAGACTGCAGCCCTAATGGCAGAAAGGGGCATTTCTGCGGAGGACATTAAAATGACCTGTTATCAAAATGCCTTATCCGCGTATGGTCAAAGCGGTCAAATGAAAGAAAGCGATTGGTTGCAGGCTGATCAGGTAGATCAAACACAGCTGTACCAGGGCAATTCGGTGTTACGTGGCCAGAGACCCGACCAGGAAAGTGGTATTTCAAATATCATTCAATAAGGCTCATCATGAGCAGTCTAAAAGCTTACTTTCAATTACTTCGTCCGCCCAATTTAGTTACTGCAATAACCGATGTATTGGCTGGGGTAGCCGTAGCCGTAGGTTGGAGTTTAATAGAATTGCCCAGCGCCTATTTCCCAATTAGTCCTGCGATAATAGGAGGTTATGGACAAGACTGGCCATGGCTGGTGCTAGCCACCTTGGGATTGTATGGAGGTGGCGTCGTGCTCAATGATTTTTATGACGCGGACTTGGACAGCCTAGAAAGGCCTGAAAGACCCATTCCGTCAGGAAAGGTACCTCGATTGCATGCAGGATGGTTAGGCTACATCTTACTCACACTGGGAGTAGGTGCCGCTTTCAAGGCCAGCTTCACCAGTGGGGCAATTTCCTTGGTAATTGTGGTCCTAGTAATTATTTACGACAAGTTGAGTAAGAATTATTCAATATGGGGACCGCTTAATATGGGACTTTGTCGAGGATGTAATTTGATGCTTGGGATCAGCGCAGTTCCTGTGCTGGTCTCACCTTTATTGTTCCTTTCTATCATTCCAATTATTTATATCTCTGCTATTACTTTGATTAGTAGAGGAGAGGTTCATGGCAACACCAGACGTAATTTCAATTTGGGTTTGGGATTATATGTTCTGGTTGGTGCAATGATCCTGAGCTTGGGTTTATTGCCACAATATCAGTGGTGGTTTGGCTTACCTTTCCTTATGGTAGTAGTTTTGATTGTACTTCCACCACTAATAAAGGCACGTAAAACCAACCGACCCGAATTGATTGGACGGGCCGTAAAAGCCGGTGTTTTGGCACTTATACCTTTAAACGCAGCCCTAGCTGCTGGATTCACAGGATTGATTTTTGGATTATTGTTACTATTATTGCTACCCTTATCACTTTTACTTGCTAAAATATTTGCTGTTACCTAGTACTTTATGAGGTCCATCAATCAATCCTTTTCAGTCACTTATCAATATACAGTGACCTTTACCAAGGGCATCTTTCATGTTGACAATCCCTTATTCGCAGCTTTGTTTCCAAAATCTCCGCTCATTCCCAAATTATTGGTAGTGCTTGACCAAGGCGTGGCAGCCGCCCACCCTGACCTGGTAGCCCAAATAGCGCAGTACGGTGAAAAATACCAGAAGCAATTTAAAATAGCAGGACCGGTAGTAACGATTCCTGGAGGTGAACAATGCAAGAATGACCAAATGCATTTAGAAAGAATTCTGGCCGCAATTAACGAGCACAACATCGATCGGCATTCTTATGTAATTATCATAGGTGGTGGCGCGGTGTTGGATGTTGCCGGTTATGCTGCTTCAATTGGCCATAGAGGAATACGGCAAGTGAGAATCCCCACTACCGTACTGGCACAAAATGACTCTGGCGTAGGTGTCAAAAATGGGGTTAATGCCTTTGGTAAAAAGAACTTTCTTGGGAGCTTTTCTCCGCCCGTAGCAGTGGTAAATGACCAAAGCTTTTTAACAACTTTGGACATTAGGGATTGGCGATCTGGTATAGCAGAAGCTATTAAAGTTGGTTTGATCAAAGATCGTGCTTTATTCGATTTTATTAAACAATCTGTCACTCAGTTGGTGCAACGTGATGCGGAGACTATGGACAAGTTGATCCATCAATGTGCTGAATTGCATGTGCAGCATATTGCATCAGGCGACCCTTTTGAGCAAGGGTCTTCCAGGCCTCTTGATTTTGGCCATTGGGCAGCCCACAAATTAGAGCAACTATCTAATTACCAACTTCGACATGGGGAAGCCGTGGCCTTAGGAATAGCTTTGGACTGTACTTATTCCTATCTAATTGATAAATTAAGCGAAGAGAACTTAATAGATATATTGTGTCTTTTACGCGAAATAGGCTTTGATTTGTATACTGATCTTTTTGAAGAAGATACATTATTACAGGGATTGAAGGAGTTTCAGGAGCATTTAGGAGGAGAATTGACCATCACATTACTGGATGACATTGGGTGTGGTACAGAAGTCCACCACATGGACACAGAGATAATTCGCAAAAGCATAAAGTTATTATATCGATACCATCATCATAATTCATTGAGTGCATGAAGATCAATTCAGGGCATCTGACCTATTGTACAAATATTCATCCCGGAGAAAGTTGGGACCAGGTCTTTAGGTCCCTTCAAAAAAATGTGCCGGACATCAAACAGTCAGTTTCGCCCAGCAAACCTTTTGGATTAGGCCTCAGGTTATCGAATCAGGCGAGCCTCGAATTGATAGATCAGGGACTGGCTTCATTCAAAGATTGGCTGGCTCAGGAAGATGTTTACATTTTTACGATGAATGGATTTCCATATGGTGGATTTCATAGACAAAAGGTCAAAGATCAGGTACATCAACCTGATTGGACTACTAATGAAAGACTCGACTATACCTTACGTTTATTCAAGATTTTAAGCCAGATCCTTCCGGAGGGTCAAATAGGTGGTATTAGTACTTCTCCGCTTTCTTACAAACCCTGGTTATCTGAAAAGAATGTCCCTGAGGCTTTTGAAAAAAGTACGGAAAACATCGTAAATGTGGTAATGGCGTTACACAGATATCGGGAACGTGACCGTGTTCATATGCATTTGGACATTGAACCAGAACCAGATGGACTTTTAGAGAACTCAAGCGAAACCGTGGCCTTTTTTGAGGAGTGGCTGCTGCCTATGGGAGTAGCAAGATTAACCCAATCCTTAGGCGTTTCCGCAGAAGAAGCGGCTGGAATTATAAGACAACATGTACAAGTATGCTATGATGTGTGTCATTTTGCCGTCAGCTACGAAGACCAAAAGGTGGCGATGGAGGCTTTTCAAACCGCACATATCAGTATAGGGAAAATACAAATAAGTGCAGCTTTAAAGAAAGAATTTCCTGAAGACAACGAGAGGAGTGCGTATTACCAGGCCTTCAGTTCTTTAAATGAACCAACATATTTGCATCAAGTGGTAAGCCGCCATGATGATGACAGCCTGGAATCTTTTAGAGATTTGCCGGAAGCTTTGGAGTCTTTTAATAACCCGCAAATACGCGAGTGGCGCACGCACTTTCATGTTCCCGTATTTGTGGATTCTTATGGTGTGTTAGAAGCTACCCAGGCCGATATTGTGGAAGTATTGGAATTGTGGAAACAGCATCCAATGACTGCTCATTTGGAAGTAGAAACGTATACCTGGGAAGTGCTTCCTACAGAGCTTCAACTGGAAATAACAGATTCAATTGTAAGAGAAATGCAGTGGGTACTGCAACAGATCAAAACAGAGGATGTATAAAACTGTAGTTCTAAACGTAGTGGGATTGAGTGAACGGATTTTGGGACCACATACTCCCTGGCTAAATTCCTGGTTAAAGCAAGGAAATAAAAGTTATGTTAAGCCTCAGATTCCGGCAGTAACGTGTACGATGCAATCCACTTATTTGACTGGCAAGAGACCGGATGAACACGGAATCGTGGGTAATGGCTGGTATTTTGAGGAGGAGTGTGAAGTTAAGTTTTGGCGGCAATCCAATCGATTAGTTCAGGCTCCTAAAATTTGGGAAAAGGCCAAGGCTCATGATCCCCAATTTACCTGTGCTAACCTTTTTTGGTGGTATAACATGTACTCCAGTGTTGATTATTCAGTAACCCCTAGGCCAAATTATTTGGCTGATGGGAGAAAAATTCCTGATGTCTATACGCAACCTTCTGGCCTTAGAGAGGAGCTGCAACAGGAGCTAGGCCCATTTCCATTATTCGAATTTTGGGGCCCAAACACCACTATAAATTCCAGCAAGTGGATTGCTGAGGCCGCAAAATTGACTGATAGAAAGCATGACCCCACGCTTACTATGATTTATTTGCCCCATTTAGATTATTGCCTGCAAAAGTTTGGTCACCAGGACGAGAGATCGTATAAGGACATTCAGCAAATTGACTCTATCTGTGAAGACTTAATTACTTTTTATCAAGACCAGAAAGCTCGGGTCATTTTGTTGTCGGAGTATGGCATCACTCCCGTGAACCGTCCGGTGGCGTTGAACCGGGTTTTAAGAAAAAAGGGCTGGATCCAAATTCGTGAAGAAAGAGGATTGGAATTGTTAGATTCTGGGGCCAGTGCAGCCTTTGCCGTGTCGGATCATCAAATTGCCCATGTGTACGTTAAAAACAAATCCAACATACCTCAAGTTAAGGAGCTCCTAACTCAAACACCTGGAGTATCCGAGGTTTGGGACAAACAAGATCAAAAAAACGAGCATCTGAATCATAGCAGATCGGGAGATTTGGTAGTGGTAGCAAAGCCTGATAGTTGGTTTACCTACTATTATTGGGAAGATGATAGCAAAGCCCCAGATTTTGCCCGGACCGTTGACATTCACCGCAAGCCAGGATATGACCCTGTTGAAATGTTTGCGAATCCTCGGATTAAATGGCTCAAACCCCTCATAGGCTGGAAGCTTTTGAAGAAGAAGCTTGGCTTTAGAACACTGATGAACGTGATCCCACTCGACTCACAGTTAATTTCAGGATCGCACGGAATAGTTCCAAAATCAACCGCGGATTGGCCGTTATTAGCTACCCAAGGGTTTCATTCCGGCGAATCCATGACTGCCCCGGAAGTTCATGACGTTATTTGGCAGGTGCTTTCAAAAGGATAGTAAGCTTAACTTTTGGTACGGAAAAAGAGCCAAACCAAACCCAATGTACAAATGGCTAAGCCTAAGGATTCTCTCGCTTCTTCGATAGAGGGGGTGTAACCATCTTGCAGTGTTAATCCTTCGTAATGAGGTGGCCACAAGTAAAAGGCGCCTATTAGATAGCCAATAGCCAATAATATTAATACCAATCGAGGGACCCTTTGTTTGTACGAGAGGTAACAGACAACTGCTGCGATACCATAGATCGCCATCCATAAAATACCGTCCGGGTCGTTGTATTGAAAAAAGCCAAATACTAAAAAGAGCAGTGCCCAGATAAGTCCATCAAATTTTTTCATGGCACAATTTGTCAATATCTTAGTTAACAATCAAATATAAACCTTCTCGTGGTTTTCTTTAGGAGCTAGTTTTATTAACTTATTTCTCCTAAACAGAAAGCAACGCTCAAATGAAAAACCTCTCTTTCCTAGTCCTTTTATGTCCGGTAGTGTTGGCTTGTTCAGCTCCTTCCGAAGCGCAAGATCAAACAGCCGAAGTATTGGAAAATGTAGTTGTATTCAAAGATGTGAATGTTATTACCATGGAAAGCGCCGAGGTGCTATCATCTAAAAACGTGGTAATCGCCAATGGAAAGATCCATACAATTTCCGACACTAGGGACGTGCCGGAAGGTGCCCTGGTCATTGATGCCAATGGTAAATTTTTATTGCCGGGCTTAGCGGAAATGCATGCTCATATTCCAACGGATGCTGCAGGGGCATTAGTCGAAGAAACGTTATTTTTATACTTAGCAGGAGGAGTTACCACCATCAGGGGTATGCTGGGGCATCCTTCACATTTGACCTTAAGAGAAGGGGTAGCTAATGGTCGTGTTCTGGGGCCACATATATACACCTCAGGACCTTCTATTAATGGTAATAGTGCCCCGGATATCGCCACCGTCACCAGCATGGTAAAAGAACAGCATAAGGCTGGATATGACTTTTTAAAATTGCATCCAGGTATTAAAAGAGAGGTATTCGATGCGCTGGTCTCTACTGCTAATGAAGTGGGTATCGCTTATGCGGGTCACGTTTCCCGCGATGTGGGAATCCGTCATGCCCTAAAATCAAAGTATGCCACAGTGGATCATTTGGATGGATACGTGGAAGGAATGGTTCCCAAAGAAGCCGGCGTGAATCCAGAAGACAACGGATTTTTTGGTATGAATTTTACGGACCTGGCCGATGAATCATTCTTGCAAGAGTTGATTAACAGCACTTTGGAAAACCAGGTTTGGGTAGTACCAACTCAATGCTTAGCAGAACGATGGTCTGGACCGGTGCCTGCAGCACAAATGGAATCCGCACAAGAGATGAAATACATGCCTCAACAAACCATTGAGCGATGGGTTTCCAGCAAAGATCAGATGCAACAAGATCCGCAATACGATGAGGGCAGAGCACAACGCTTCATTGATTTGAGAAGAAGAATGATAAAAGCCATGCATGAGGCTGGCGTGGGAATCCTGCTGGGTTCCGATGCTCCACAGGTATTTAATGTACCGGGGTTTGCCATTCTACATGAAATTGAAATGTACGTGGCGGCCGGACTCAGTCCATATGAAGCGATTTTTACCGGTACGGTTAACCCTGCGAATTATTTTCATACAGAAAGTTCCAGAGGGATGATTAAAGAGGGATACGAGGCAGATCTTCTTTTGCTAAATGAAAACCCACTTGATGATATTACCGCCTTACGAAAAAAAGCTGGAGTAATGATCAAAGGACATTGGTTGTCACAAGAGACCATAGCTGCCAGATTGGAGACTCTAGCGACTAAGTACGAAAAGCAATAATTTAATTGCTAAAGCGGTAAATAGTACCGTTGAGAGAGCATACATACAATTCCTGGTTCTGGTCTATTCCGAAACTAGAAATACTAATGTTGGTATCTAAAAGTAAGCTGTTGCTAGGACTAGCGGCAGTTGTAGAAAGAGCCCATATCCTG
>JAJCYK010000006.1 GCA_029262935.1 Cytophagales bacterium
TCCATTACTGTTTCATATGTGGGCTATCAGACTCAGGAGTTGGCAATTAGCAATCAAACGGTTTTTAATGTTGGACTGGCGGCAAATGTAACTGAACTGAGTGGAATAGTCGTAGTTGGCTATGGTACCCAAGACCGGAAGGATGTGACAGGTTCCATTGCCTCAGTTGCGGGATCAAGCTTGGAAATAAGACCCATTACGGCAGTTGGAGAAGGACTTCAGGGTTTAGCAGCAGGCTTTAATTTCGCACAGCGTAATGCATCACCGGGAGAACTAGGTGCAGTAACGATCAGAGGTGCAGGTTCCATTGCAGCCGGTTCCGATCCCCTTTGGGTGATAGACGGGTTCCCAACAGACCAAAGAAATGCTGCATCCATAAATCCCTTGGACATTGAATCCGTCGAAATTTTGAAAGATGCCTCAGCTACCGCAATATACGGTTCCAGAGGAGCAAACGGGGTGATTATTATTACTACCAAATCTGGAAAAACAGGTGCTCCTCAGATAAACTTTAATGTTACGGCTGGGGTAAGTTCAGTTCCTGAAAGTGAAAGATATGAGGTGCTAAATTCGGAAGAATATGTCCAATACTATACCGAGCAAAATGGAGGAGTAACTCCGGATTGGATATCTCAAAATTGGGATGGAACTACTGACACGGATTGGCAGGATGCTATTTTCAGAACTGCCTCATTTCAAAACCATGCGATTTCGGCATCTGGTGGTTCAGAAAAAGTTTCCTATTTGTTATCTGGAAGCTATATTGATCAGGAAGGTGTGGTAACCGGTGAAGGTCAGACCAAATACTCAGCCAGGGTTAGGACCGTGTATAGACCTAGCGACAAATTCACCGTAAGTATTAACCTGGCCCCCAATTTAACTACAATTCAGCGGTCAAGCCCAAATCTAACCACAGATTTTAGTTCAATTCAGGCACAGGCGTATATGCTTCCTCCCATTTTGCCCCTTCGCAGGGCCGATGGATCCTTTTCTAATGCAGGCGACTTGGATGTACCTGGTGGAACTAATTTTTTGCCCATAGGAAATCCTTTGGAAACCGCACAGAACTATAGTATTGAGAATACTCTGTATAGATTTCTGGGGGGCATTGACGTTGCTTATGAAATAATTGAAGGTCTAACTTTAAAATCAACATTCTCGGCGAATGTGGATAACGACAGAAATGAAATTTTATACAATTCTCCGGGCCCAAGATTTCAACTTCCTAATTCCAGTACGTTGACTACTTCCCAGAGCCAGAGGATAAGCTGGTTAAATGAAAATACCGTAACCTACAAGCGATCCATTAATGATCATACGTTTGATGTGTTGGGTGGCTTGTCATTTCAGAATAGTAGACTTGAATTCGTGGAAGCAAGTGTTTCCGGTCTGCAGGTAGCAGGACCGACGGTGGTATCAATTGGAGATTCCGAATCCCTGGTGGGCTTTAACGACAACAGTGAAAGTTCGATTGTTTCCTACCTTGGTAGAGTGAATTATTCATTTAAAGATAAGTATCTGCTTACAGGAACAATCAGGAGGGATGGTAGCTCTCGATTTGGTGTGAATAACCTTTTCCATACCTTCGGCTCCGTAGCGGTAGGTTGGAGATTATCTGAAGAGCCTTTTATAAGGGATATAGAATTTATTACCAGTGCAAAAATAAGAGGATCTTATGGAACAACTGGAAGCAATGATATTACGGATGCAGTTTCAAGGGCTAGTTATAATCCGGCCCGACAGTCTTTTGGTGGTGCTCAAACCTTTGGTATTGGGTTGGGGAACCCTGGTAATGATAATCTCACTTGGGAAACTTCCGATCAATTGGACATAGGTTTTGATCTGTCATTGGTGGATGGACGTTATAACATTACCTTCGATTATTTCAATAATGAAACCACCGGGTTGATTCTTTCAAAGAATCTGGTTCCATCTACTTCGCTAGGAGGTTTTCTGACTAACATAGGAAGTTTGAGAAACAAGGGGATAGAACTTACTTTGAACGCCAAGGTAATCGACAAGGGAGATTTTGAGGTAAATATCGGTGGAAATGTTACCACCAATGATCAGGAAATTTTGGATCTTGGCGGGGATGATGAGATATTCAATTTCTTCGGAGCGTTAAGAAGAGTTGTAGGTGGTGAATTGCAACAAGCGAGGGGCCCCATTACCACCGGCGTAGCCCGTGAAGGAGGAAATTATCCTGCACAACCCGGTGTTAATCCCGGACAATTATTGTATGAAGATGTCGATGGTGACAACAGCATTAGTAATTTCTTAGGCCCGGATGGTCAGCTGTTCGGCGATACAAATATTGATTTAATATTCGGGTTAAATGGGTCGGTGCGGTATAAGAACTTTACTTTGAGCGCTTTATTACAGGGGCAGTCGGGAGGACATGTCTATGATTTCTGGCAGATTCAGATCCAAACTCCCTTCAGGTTTTTCAATCTTTCCAAGGAGTTCTGGTTTGATGGCAGGTATGTATCCGAAAGTCAACCAGGTAATGGCCGTACACCGAGTGCACAGGGCGGGCTCAACGATGGGATTTATGTGGTTTCCTCATATGGAAATCAGAAAACGGATTTCTTTAGGATAAGGAACATAAATCTAAATTATGACATTCCCCATGGATTTGCCTCAAGGTATGGCATTAGCAGTGCCCGGGTATATATTTCAGTAGAAAACCTCCATACTTTTACCAATTTCGTTGGAGGTAACCCTGAAACTCGTCGATTGTCTATAGGTGGACCCTCACTTATAGGTGGTGGTTCTCAAATAACCGATGTAAGCGATAATAGAGAATTGGGATTGAACTCACCCGCTTCCTTGCCTTTGCCAACAACCTGGACATTAGGCATTAACTTTTCATTTTAAGAATAAGGACATGAGAACTGATATTAAAAAACTAATAGAAACTAGAGCTGCTAAAATTTGTACGCTGCTGTTTTTGGTGGCAACGGGTCTTTCATGTGAAGATTTTGTTGAGGTGGAACCAGAAGATAGAATTGACGCTACCACATTCTTTGCTAACGATCTCGAAGTAATTATCGGTGTAAATGGTGCATACGCAGCACAGAGAGGCATTTGGGGAGACCTCCAATCCGTTAATTTGTTAGAAACAAGATCGGATAATGCGGTACAGAACACCAATGAGCAGGCTGAGCGATTTGAGACTGATACGTTTGATGAGGGTGCGGGAAATTTGCCAGTGTTGGTTTCTTGGGGTGCATTTTATGAAGTAATCAATCTTAGTAATCTTGTAATAAGCAATGGACCTAATGCGGTGGGAGACCCAAGCCTGATTGGTAGGGGTATCGGAGAGGCTAAATTCCTTCGGGCATTTAGTTACTTCCATCTGGTAAATTTATGGGGTGGGGTACCATTGAGATTAGAACCTATAACAGATTTTTTGGATGAAACACAAACGATAGTACCACGGTCGTCAATAACTGAGGTTTATGATCAGATCATTTTCGATTTGACTGATGCCATTGCCGTATTGCCGGAATCGTACAGTGGAGGTTCAAATAATGAGGTGGGACGGGCTACAAAATATGCAGCTTTAACCCTTCTTGGTAAAGTTCAGCTACAGCAGGGAAATTTGGCAGAAGCGGAATCAGCATTTAGGCAGGTAGAAGGTAAATATAGTTTATTGCTGGACTATTCTCAGATACATTCCACTGCCAATAATAACAGTGCAGAATCTATTTTTGAAATAAACTTTTTACCCGGGAATCGCACAGCATATGGTATGAATAATATATTTCTTCCTTTATCCGAGGCTGAGAAATTTGGGATTGAACTCGCCGGAGGAGCTGGAGGCGAATTAGGGGTGAGACCCAGTCAGGACATGGTGAATATGTTTGATCTAAATGACACTAGGTTAGCTGCTAGCATTGGGTTTGTGGACGGCACCGGACTTGCTTATATAAATAAATTTGTAGATTTCGAGGCAGGGGTAAATGGCCATGACATGAATATCGTAGCGCTGCGTTACGCAGATGTTTTACTCATGTTGGCCGAAGCTGTAGGTGAGGGTTCCGAGGCTTATGAATTAATAAATATGGTAAGAAGAAGGGGATTTGGACTAGATCCTGATGTACCTGATGTTTCTGTTGATATTGATGGAGGTACGCCTGGAACTTTCATGGAAAAGTTAAAGAATGAAAGACAACTGGAGCTTGCATTCGAGCTCCACCGCTGGGTCGACCTTTTGAGGTTGCCGCAATCCGAGACCTTGGATATCATGAACACTCATTTAAATAGTGAACCGGAGTATGGTGGAACTGTTTTCAGTTTAACCAGTGATAACCTGCTGTACCCCATTCCCATTGCAGAAATAGAGATTTCTGGAGGGCAGATTACTCAAAACCCGGGATTTTAAAATGTAGATACAAACAGGCCTGTCGAGGATAACCGGCGGACCTGTTTGTTTTTAAAATTATACTTTCAAAAAGTATAGATTGCCTACAGTTTTTAACTCAGATGGAAATTGAATTCACCAATTATCTTTTGATATAATCCCCGGATAGCCCGGTACACTTATATATTTATCAAATCATAAAAAGACATGAAGCTATCGGAGTTCGCTTTATTGGTTGTGGTGCTGCAGGTTTTTTCAAGTTGTACCCAAACTGCCGAACAATCCATTTCGGAAGTAGCAATTAATGACACGCTCCCTAAAGCTACTACTTTCGAAGAGGACGTGGAGTTTTTAAAGAGATATACGGAGATTATTGTATTAGAATCATCAGATGAGGGAAAAGTTGCTCTATCACCTGCTCTGCAGGGACGGGTAATGACAAGTTCAGCCAAAGGCATGAATGGATCGAGCTACGGCTGGATCAATAGGAAGTTATTTGAGTCAGGGGACACGTTGGATCACATCAATGTGTTCGGGGGAGAAGAGCGCTTTTGGCTAGGCCCTGAAGGAGGACAATTTGCCATTTTTTTTGAGAAAGGAAAGGAATTTGTAGGAGAAAACTGGTATACTCCAAAATTTCTGGATTTGGTACCATTTGATATAATAGAACAATCAAAAGACCAGGCAGTATTTCGAAAGTCTACATCGTTGACCAACTATTCAGGATTTACCTTCGAGCTAGAAGCTACCCGTGAAGTGAAGCTTTTGACCACGAGTGCCATTGCCGATGAACTTGATATTGAATTGAGCGATAAATTGAGTGTTGTAGCCTATCAAAGTACCAATACCATCAAAAATACCAGTGCTATCTCTTGGGAAAGAGAAACAGGCCTACTGTCTATCTGGATGTTGGGCATGTTCAATCCATCGCCCGAAATCACGGTAGTAATTCCCTATGTGCAGGGGGATGATCAGGAGTTGGGTCCCAAAGTCATTGATGACTACTTTGGGAAAGTGCCTGCGGATCGATTGGTAGTCACCGAGAAGGCAATATTTTTCAAAGGCGATGGTCAACAC
>JAJCYK010000007.1 GCA_029262935.1 Cytophagales bacterium
AAAACAACTCGGGAATACCATTTCAACTATCAAAGGAAGTGATATTACCGAATCCGGTGCGGTGGACGTAACCGGAGCGTTGTCCGGTAAGTTGGCGGGGATTCAAGTAACTCAAAATTCAGGAGATCCCGCAGGTGGTATTAGCGTCAGACTCAGAAGTGCCAGCACGGTAAATGGTAGCTCGGATCCTTTGTATATAATTGACGGTGTGATTGTAAATAACAACTCTACGAACGTTTTGGATATAACCAGTGTAGTTCAAAATCGTTTATCGGACATTAATCCTCAAGACATCGAAAGAATTGAGGTGATAAAAGGCGCAGCAGCAGCGGCCATATACGGATCCAGAGCTAGCAATGGAGTGGTACAGATCTTCACCAAAAGGGGGCAATCCGGTAAACCTGTGATCACCTTATCCACAAGTATCAATTTCAACTCCTTAAGAAAGAAACGTGAATTCAATGAAGAGCCATTTAACTGGACCTCAAGTGATATCACTGTGCTTGATAGAGAGGCTGTTACTCGATACGACTATCAAGATATGGTTTTTAGAAATTCGGTAGGCACCGATAACTATGTCTCCATTAGCGGGGGCAAAGACAACACCAATTACTTCTCCTCTTTCTCTTATTTGAAAAATGAAGGAATCTTAAAATCCACCGATTACGAAAGGGTGGGGGGAAGAATAAGAGTGAATCAGATCATTAATGACTGGGCCTCAGCATCTATTGGTACTTATTTCTCCACCAGCCAAAGTAACGATATGCCTAATGGCGGATATGGCTTTGGAGTGTTGCAAACCATCTTATTTACCAATAATAGAATCAATCCTGCACCCGACAGCGATGGTAATTATCCGGTGATGACCTTTTATCCTAATATTCTTGAGTACTTGGAAACGTTTGATTTTCAACAAAGAAACAACCGCACCATCAGCGATCTACAGGTAAATTTAACACCAGTGGAGGGGCTTAATGTTAATTATATATTGGGTTATGATAACGCAGAGTCAACCGGTACCCGATATGTACCCATAGGAACAACCACTTCTGTTTTAGGTACTGCCAGAACCTCATCAATAAGTACTCAGCAGATAAATAGTGATCTTAACGCCACCTATACCCGACAGGTAACATCCAGTATAAAATCGACTACGGCAGTCGGGTTTTCCTGGCAATCTGATGAGACCAAGCTTAGCACGATCTCTGGTTCTGGGTTGGCTTTAGGGGTGAAAACAACCGACGGGGCCGCTACAATTTCCACTGATGAACTTAGAAGTGAAAGGTCATTCTGGGGAGGATATTTACAACAAACATTTGGTTTGAATGAAAAACTATTCCTCACAGGGGCTATCCGATTGGACGGAGCTTCGGTTTTTGGTGAAGATGAGCGCAATCAATTCTACCCTAAAGCGAGTATGTCGTATTTGATCTCCGAAGAGGAATTTTGGAAAAGCAGTTTTGGGGATACTTTCGACAGTTTTAAGTTTCGGATAGCCTGGGGTCAAGCAGGTAACTTAACGGCCATTGGACCTTTTGATAGATTGTCCAATTATCCGGCCATCAGTATCGATGGAAATTCGGGGCTAATTTCTCCTAGCCAACTAGGTAACCCGGATCTAAAGCCAGAGAGACAAACCGAGATCGAGTTCGGTATTGACATGACTTTATTTAAAAATAGATTGGGACTAGAGCTAACCTATTACTCTCAAGACATTGAAGAACTCCTGTTAGCCCGTACTTTATCACCGACCACTGGAGCTTCTTCTAGGATCGAAAACATTGGTACTATGACCAATAAAGGTTTCGAAGCTTTGATTACTGCCACACCAATACGCAACGATGACTTCAGCTGGTCCATAACCGGTACCTTCTCCACAAATAAGAATGAGGTCAATAATGTAGAAGGCGAGCAGATTGGCATTGGAAATTTTGGTTTCTCCGTGGCCAAGAATGGTCAGCCTTTGGGTGTTTTCTATCAGGGTTTTTATGCCAGAAATACGGATGGAAGCTTGCTGCTTACCCCAAGTGGGTTGCCCCAACGGGAAAAAGGCTCATTTGATGAAAATGGCAACCCCATTGCTGAGCGCGGTGCTGACGGTCAACCGAGTGGTGCAAATTTAAGTAAGGTTATAGGAGATCCTAATCCTGATTTTATAGCGTCCTTGATCAATGAGATTGAGTACAAAAACTTCTCCTTTAGGATGCAGTTTGATGCAGTTCAAGGGTTTGATATTCTAAGCTGGGATACCAGAATGTTTTATCGATTCGGTGGTGGCCCCCAAGAGGCAGCAGAGTTAAGAGGTGATGAAGTAAGAGGTACTGGGGCGGCAAAATTTGGTATTGCCGAATCATACATCGAAGACGGCTCCTTTATTAAGCTTCGAGAGGTGGCCGTTGCTTACAAATGGCCCGATCCTTTTACAGGAGTGAACAGCCTCAAATTCACTTTATCTGGACGCAATTTGTTTTCCATTGACGACTTTTCAAGTTACGATCCCGAAGTAAACATGGACGCCCAAAACAATGGCTCCAGAGGAGGTGTAATGGGTCTGATTCCCATACCCAGTGTGGTAAAATTAGCGATAACAGCTACGCTTTAAGTTCAGGCTAAACTAATAGAAAAATGAAAAACGCAATAAAATATAATTTAATACTCGTTTTACTGATTGGCAGTGCTTTGTTCCCAGCGTGTGAAACGGAGTTTGACAATCCCAATAATCCCACTGAGGATGTGGTACTTGGCACAAAAGATGGTCTTTTTGCACTAGCAATTGGGATAAGGCAATACTATTCAGTAACTGCTTTGAGGCAAGCAATAGAAGCTCCGGGAATTACCACCAGAGAACTTGGTGTGACCAACACTTTCCTGAATATTAACGAATTAGCACGTGGTGGAGCCGAACTACCTGGAGAAAGCGGTGGAATCACAAACCCTTGGGTAACGTTGTTAAGAGCTAAAGGAATGGCAGAGTCCTTAATTACAGGGACCAATACCGTAGAACTATCCGCAGAAACACGTAGCGGGTTATTGGCCTACGGCAATTTATTCAAAGCCCTAACTCTTGGAAACTTAATTCAAATGTTTGAACAAGCACCAATAGACAATTCGGAAGATGGATCAGCACTATTCCATGATAGAGCCACCGTACTAACCGAATGCATAGCATTACTGGAGGAAGCCAGGAACTCGCTGAATACCACGCCGCCTTCTGATGATTTTAATTCCAGTGTGCTTTGGTCCGACATTAACCTGGGAAAAAGCATAGGAGCGCTACTTTCCAGGTACCATTTGTTAGCAGGCAATTATCCAGAAGCCATTGCTGCAGCAGATGCTGTAATCAATGATACTACTACTCCTGAAAATTCGTTATGGGTTTACGATGCCAACAATCAAAACCCTATTTGGAACCGCACGGTAAATTCGGCTGATTTAAACCCCCAGACCAACTTTGGCTTAGTTGGAGCACTCCTACCTGAAGCCGGTGATGGCCGGGTATCATTCTACTTGGGTGCCGACGCTGGTACTGCCAATGCAGATGCCGGAGGGCAACCTCTCAGTGAAATGCTGGGCTTCTTTAACAATGGTACTTCCCCAATACCGATCTACTTATTTGGAGAAATGTTATTGAACAAAGCAGAAGCTTACGCCCGTCAGGATCAACTTGGTGATGCGGTCACTCAATTGAATTTAGTAAGACAAAAAAGCAATGATCCCTTGGGTGTAAATGCCAATCTTGGAGCTTGGGCAGGAGATGCCGGCAGCCGATTAGATATTCTAGAGGAAATATATAAAAATCGATCCATAGAGATGTTTTTAAGTGGCATGCGCTTAGAAGATAGCCGTAGGATCCATCCCGATTTTCAGGTACCCTTGGAGGCAAATACCATCAATGAACGGAATAGAAACTATTATCCGTACCCTACTGTAGAAAGGGAAAACAACCCTAATACGCCAAATGACCCTAATATTTAAACAACAGTATCAAAGGAGCTGCCATGCCCAGTATATGGCAGCTCCTTTTAAGCTAAATTTTCATGCACACCGGATAATGGATGGCATTATATTGACTTTAAAACCCTATTTCCGAAGTAACAGATCAAGCTGAAGCTAGCCTACATGGATGAACGAAACGGAATAATAGAGTCCTGGGAAATCAATGCGTCTGAATGGATTAAGGCGCTACAAAAGCAAACCATTGCATCGAGAAAAATAACCAGCCCAGCGATTTTTAACACCATCAAAAAGTTGAACCCTGCTAAAGTGTTGGATGTGGGATGTGGAGAGGGTTGGCTTACTTACAAACTCCATCAAGAGGGCATAGAAGCCGTAGGAATCGATGGTACACCTGTTCTTATCAAACGTGCTAAAACACGAGAAGGGCATTATTTTGTCCAAACATTTGAGGAGATTATCGAAGGTGCTCAAATTCCTGAAGGCCCTTTTGAATTGGCTGTCTTCAATTTCTGTCTATATTTGAATGAAGGTACAGGAGAAATATTGAAAGCAGTAGGAAAATTTCTCGACGGCCGCCAGCAGCTAGTAATTCAAACACTACATCCTTTTACTTTCATAGGAGCAGATTTCAAATACCAAAGCCAATGGCTGCCTGATTCTTGGAAGGGACTAAGTGGGTCTTTTAGCTCACCACATAAATGGTATTTTCGAACATTACAGGACTGGGTTACGCTTATTAGAGACAGCGGTTATAAAATTGAGGGTATTGATGAGCCCACTGCAAAAGACGGGAAAGCACCAGCTTCAATAATTTTTGTTTTGACAATAAATGATAAAAAACAGCTATAAGGTTATCGGTCTCTTGTCGGTCACTTCCTTGGTTGGTCTTGATATGGTTTTCTGTGAATTTGAAAAGACTGAAAACAACTGGTCCTTTTTACTTAAAGCCGCAAAAGGTATTGACTACGATGAGCCGTTAAGAATGCGGTTGAAAGATAGTATCCAATTGTCTGCTATCGATCTACTTATCCTTAACAATGAATACGGGCAATGGTTGGGCGAACAAGTAGTGGCATTTTGCCATGAAAACAGTATTGAGGCCGAGCTTGTGGCCAGTCATGGGCACACGGTGTTGCATCAACCCCACCTGGGAATCACCTACCAGATTGGTAGTGGGCAGCACCTGGCCAATACCTGTGGCATTGACGTTATTTGTGACTTTAGAAGAAAAGACGTGGCTTTGGGAGGACAGGGCGCCCCGTTGGTTCCCATTGGAGATAAACACTTGTTTTCCGAGTATAATTTTTGCCTTAACCTTGGTGGTATATCCAACGTTTCATTTGATCACAATGGAGAGAGATTGGCCTTTGATATTGGTCTCGCCAACATGGTGTTGAACTATTTGACGAGTCAAGTTGGATTGACCTATGACAATAATGGAGCCATGGCCCGTTCTGGAAAATTGTGTGAGGATCTATTGGACAAGTTAAACCAACTCGCTTATTATCAACTTCCATATCCGAAATCCACCGGTTATGAATGGTTTTGTGAAGAAGTTGTACCCATTATTGACTCCAGTGATGCGTCCATTGAAAACAAACTCTGTACCTCGGTGCATCACATAGCATTTCAAGTTGCCGAATCGGTAAAGAAATTCTCCTTTCCAGGAAGTCGTATGCTGGTTACAGGAGGAGGGGTAAAAAACTCTTTTTTAATCGATACGCTTATCAAGTTTACGAACGGAAAGGTAGAAGTAGTGGTACCAGATGAATCAATAGTAAACTATAAAGAAGCGATCGTATTTGCGTTTATGGGAGTACTTTGTGATCTAAAAGAAATTAATTGTTTGCAATCAGTTACTGGCGCCCACTCAGATTCCTCTGCAGGGGTTCGCTATGACTCTGGGTTGCCCACCACATAACTCTCAGGTACGCATAGGATTTAATAAGTCACCTTATTCCTTAGAGGATAAATCACCTTGCATCATCTATTTTATGGCTCTACCTCTGATTTGAGGCATTATGGGAATAAAGGGAGAATATGCATGATACTTTTCCATGGACAGAGCACTAAACCCAGCTTGTTCCAATAACGCCTCAGTGTCACGATTTGTGTGACAACCTTCAAAAAACCAATGCCACGGTTTATGAATTATGTTCTGAATAAAAGCAAGAATGGTATTTTCTTTGGCCCGTACATGTTCTAAAAACACAAAAACTCCCGAAGGTTTTAAAATGCGCTTAATTTGATGCACACAGGCAACAGGATGGTGCACCGTACAAAGAACCAAGGTGCTTGCAACAAAATCACATGAGTTGTCAGGTAAATCAATGTTTTCCCCTGTAAGCGTTTTTATCTCAAGATGTATTCCGTACTTATCAGCGCTCCTTTTGAGGTTCGTGTGCATATGAATATTCGGCTCAATTGCGATTAGTTTGGTGCCTTTTTTAAGGTATCGCATGTTGGCTCCTGTACCTGCACCAATTTCCACCACAGTTTCTGGATGATTCTTAAAAAGTGCTCTTTTAGACTTACCAAAAATGTAGTCCATGTATCCAGAAAGCACGTTGAATATCCATGAATTGATAGGCCCTAGGATGGTGTTATTTTTATATTCGTTGTTCATGGTTTTACGTTTTATTTAATATTTTGGAACGCTCCAAGACACCTTGGTAGGTCGTACTATGGGTATTGTAGGCCAGGTGAATCCGCTAGGGATTTTCGCATGGGGCTGTTCTCTAAAACATAATGCATTCTGGCTATTTGATCGGTGGTAAAAACATTCATGCATCGATCAGAGGTATAATTCATATAATTCTCGATCATAATCGGTCTGCCATCATTTCCCAAAGGAGGATTTGTGGGGCATCCACTGACAATCCGACTTGTTGGAGGAGTATCCTCGCAATAGTCATTGGGGTCTCTAATACTGCCCCAGGGGTGAAGCAATCCTAAATAATGTCCAATTTCATGGGTAAGTGTTCTCCCTAAATTGTATTGAGAGTTAATGTCAGAGGCTCCAAAGTGCGCTGAGTTGATCAGCACACCTTCAGTTTGATAGGGTTCATGAGGGATGTATCCAGGCAAATCCGTTTCAGGCAAAGTGGCTTCGCCTAGAAAAATGTCAATAATAGATTCAGGAAGGGGTTCCACCCAAACATTCAAGTATTTCTCAGGATCCCAATAGCCATAGTAGGTATAATAATCAAACCGATTATATGGAGGCTCCATGGGATTCTTTTCTGCCGTGATGTTTACCCTTATAACTCCGTCCGTTTCTTTCCCATCAGGAGTTGATTTTGCCAAAACGAATTCGACTCTAGCATCTCCACCATCTGGATGGGTATTGAATCCCGGTGTGCCTTCTTTTCTTCGATAATCTTCATTCAAAATTCGGATTTGACCTTCAATACGCGCTTCAGATAGGTTGTATCCTTCTCCTAGGGGCTCTCCCAAATGCAGTACATGGATAACTACAGGTATCTGGTAAACTTTGATTCCAGGATCTGGTACGGGCGGATTAACCTCGTCGTCATCACATGAAACCAAAAACATAGGTATTAAGAGGATTAATAACTTTTTGGCATTTAAAGCTTGGCGTAGTGTCTTTCTCATTATGATCCTTGTTCACTTTCGTTTCCTTCCAGATGAAGGCGGTTAAAACAGGTTGGTTTTTTAAACCCAAGTGACAAAGCTAGTTGCATCAGGCATGGAAGATGAAGATTCTAGGTTTACAACAGGTGAACAAAGTGCCGTAATGGGTCAACAAAAGGTGAACACCGGTTGGTTTAATGGGAAGTAATCCCCCATTATCAGTGAGGTATTTACAAACTTTACACCGTCCCTGATTTTTTAGTTCGTCGCAATTGAGGGTGACCTAACCCGAAAGGTGTTACTTAGCTAAAACCATTATTAAATTGTGGGCACTATGTTATAATTAGTAAAAGAATTTTACGAAATTATATTTGCCATATTTCCCCTTTTCTCAATTTTCATTTGCCAAAAGTTTATCAAGCTTGCGAAAAACTCAATGTTATATTATAATCGCACTGATGCTATGCCAAAGCGTGTCACTTGCTCAAACGTATGATACATCTGACGTGATAAAATTAAGGGCGGAACATGCACAACGCGCTTACGATAAAATTGGACTTTCTGGAAGGTTGCTCAAGCAAGGAAAGAGTTACGAATATCGATACAGATCGACTCAAGGTCACCAATTTTATAAGAACGAAAATGGGGTGAA
>JAJCYK010000008.1 GCA_029262935.1 Cytophagales bacterium
TAAACGGTGTGCGGGCCATTTTAAATGGCAAAGGGACATTTCGATCTTCCAAAAACCCTGCGGAGGATATGAGTGCCAACTTGTTTACTCTTCCCGGGTATTTTAACACAAATTCCCAAGCCAACCACCCACCTAACGAGCTACCTACTAAATGACATTTCTTTATGCCGATGATTTGCAAGAATTGACTAAGGAAATTCACAAACCTTTCCATGCTATAATCATGATCCATCCGGGACCCAGACAATCCGAAACCTGGCAGGTCCAATCTGATGACTTGATACTTTTTTGAAAGAATACTGGCCCATTGATCAAAGGTGTGCAGACTGGAAAAAGCACCATGTATAAGCAGCAAAGGGCTTCCTTTTCCCTCAACTCTAAAATGAACTAGAGACCCGTCTATCACCAAAAAACGGGATTGTTCGTTGGCGTATTTTTGCAAATAATTCAAGCAACGTCACTTTTAAAATTCTGGTAATATATAAAGATAAAGTCAAGGTAGCGATACGTCTTTCATGAAAATCCCACCCCAAAAAGAGGAATCTTTCAATTAGTCATTCTTTTCGATAGCATTATTTCAATATTTAATGTACCTTTACTTAGCAAGAGGCCAACGGCATGGAGAAGATAGAGGTACGAAATCGAGATGAAGAGATCTTTGCAGTAATTACCAAGTCAGAGCATAACCCCTGGGTATATGTGCAATGGATGGGTCAGATTGATGACGAAACCCTAAAGAAAGGGATCCTAAAAATCTCAGAAGCCATTGAACATTTTAAGTGTCCCTATATTTTGAGCGATCGTAGAATTGCCCAAGGCAACTGGTTTAATATAAACAATTGGCTTCAACACAAGTGGGCCCCGGTGGCAATTAGGGCCGGTCTTCAGTATTTGGCCCACGTGACCGCTCCCATTGCCAATTCTCATTTAGCTTCTCAGGATTTGGAATCGCGTATCCTTGGATTTAACTTTAAGTCCTTTGAATCTCTGGAAAAAGCCGAAGACTGGCTGCATGAAATAATTTCCCAAAGCTCTTAATTGTTTTCGTCCTTAATCACGTGTGGTTGTGATAACTTGAGCTCCAAATATACTTCTTGGTCTCTTTGGTAGGACATTTCCGTGGTATAGCACCACAATAAATGATCTTCAGCCTTTACCTGAAGTTGAAGAGAATTGCCTAGATAATTTATTTCAACAACCTTAGCCTTAATGCCCGGAGGCGTAATCGAAACATGAAGATCTTGTGGCCTAACACATAATAAACCTTCTGTGACTATCGGAGCTTCTTCAATTGGTAATTCACACAGGGGAGTGCAAAGTTTGTCTTCCTGATAGTGCGTGGCCAAGAAATTAACTTTTCCGAAAAACCCTGCCACATATTTATTCACCGGGTAGTTGTACAGGCGCTTTGGGGTGTCAACTTGTTGAAGGCTGCCATCTTTTAGCAGGGCAATGCGATCTGCGGTAGATAGCGCGTCTTGAATATCATGAGTTACTAGCACAGCAGTAACCTGTGACTCTTTAATTATGTTTTTAACCTCTATACGCACTTGATCTTTTAAACTGGTATCCAAGCTGCTAAAAGGCTCGTCCAGTAATATAATTTGGGGCTTAGGGGCCAGTGCTCTAGCAATTGCAACGCGTTGTTGTTGCCCACCAGAAAGTTGGTGGGGGTATCGACTCGTTAACGATTCTAAGCCTACTAGGGCCAAAACCTCAGCCACGCGTCTTTTTCGATCTGAACTGGACCATTCCTTTAAACCAAACATTGTATTTTGAAGCACGGTCATGTGTGGGAATAAGGCATAATCTTGAAACACTAGTCCTACGTTTCTATGTTGGGGTTCCACGAAACGACCAGGCCCGGCCACCTGTACGCCATCAATTTCTATAATGCCTCGATCGGGTAGCTCTAATCCGGCAATTAATCGTAACAAAGTTGATTTTCCACTGCCACTCTCTCCCGCCAATGCTAGTAACTCTCCTGCTTGTACTTCGAGGGAGACTTGACATATTGCCGCGACTTTACCTGAATATCCTTTGTCCAGACCACTGACTCTGATTAAAGTCATGCCCATTTTCTTTTGGTTATTAATCTGTTAAGCAAATGTATGGGAATAATTCCGGTTAGAATAATGATTAAACTGGGTGCAGCAGCGGCGGCTATCAGTTCGTCGCTTGCAAGTTCAAAGGACCTAGTGGCAAGGGTGTCAAAGTTAAAGGGCCTTAAAATTAAGGTTAAAGGAAGTTCTTTTAATACATCTATAAAAACCAACAAACCCGCACTCAGCAAAACACCTGTAAGTAAAGGAAGGTTAATCTTTCTCAATACTGTCCAGGGGCTAGCGCCCAGAGTGGTACCCACTTCGTGCAGGGGTTTCCCTAGTCTAGCAAACCCTGACTCAATGGGGTTAAAAGCAACCGCCAGGAAACGGACCACATAAGCAAATAACAATCCCAACACAGTTCCGGTTAGTATTAACCCGGAGTTCTCCACACCTACCTTGCTCAACCAAAGAATCAATTGCTTGTCAATGAATAAAAAGGGTATCATTACCCCCACAGCAATTACGGCACCTGGAATGGCGTACCCCATGGTGCTTAAGCGAACGCTTGTTTTTAATATTATTGAACTCCTTAATCGAGTAGCAAAAATTAATACAATAGCGACTACTACACATAATGTGGCCGCGACACTTGCCAGTATAAAGCTGTTGGAGATCATTTCTCCTAAATTAGCAAAACCAATCTGTCCTTTTGATTCCAGGGTCCAAAGCAATAGTTGCGCACAAGGCAACACAAAACCTAAAACAGCAGGGATCCCACAAACTAGAATTACTCCTAGTGCGGACCTTCCAGTTGCTTTAGTTCTCCTCAAGGGTCTTTCAACCGTATTGGAGTAAAAGCCCACAGCACCTCGTTGTATTCTTTCAAAAACCAGGGCACCGAATACGAACAGCAACAGCAGGGATGATAGGTATATTGCTGCTTGAGGATCTTCGTAAGAAAACCAGGACCTGAATATGCCAGTGGTGAACGTTCGTACTCCGTAATACTTTACAGCGCCGTAATCATTTAGCACCTCCATGATTACCAAGGTTAACCCAGCAACCAATGCTGGGCGAGATACAGGTAGTACCACTTTAAAAAAGGACCTGAAAGCCGATGCTCCTAACATCTGGCTGGCTTCTATCAAGGATCTGTATTGGGTAAGAAATGCTGCTCGGCTTATTACATATACGTAAGGGAATAAGGCCAGAGACAACACAAACATTACTCCTTTGATGTTCAAGATATCCAAACTTGAGGCCAAGTTCAGATCAAACCAGTTTCGAAGTAAGGTTTGCAATGGCCCTGCATAATCCACCATTCCAGCATAGGTAAATGCCATAATATAGGTGGGTATAGCCAAAGGCAAAATTAACAACCACTCCAAAAGCTTTCTTCCCGGAAACTCAAATGTGCTGACGAACCAAGCACTGGGCACACCCCATAGCAATGTCAAAAGCGCCGTACCTACTACTAGTATGGATGAATTGATAAGATAATCAGGTAACAGATAAGTCACCAAGTGGGCCCAATTAGGACCGGGCCCAGGAATCAAACCCGTCAAAATGGTGTAAATGGGAATTCCCAATATCACCATGGTGAATGATGCAATCAGTACCCAACCATTAAAAGATCTAAGATTGTAACTAAAAGCTTGAACCAATTTCACTTTATTTCCAGCCCACTTCGTCGAACATCAGCACAGCATCTTTGTTGTGAGTACCCAACAGACCCAAATCAACCTCGTCAGTCTTAAAAGTTCCCCAAGATTCCAACAATGGCGCCAAGGGCGTTCCTGGCTTTACCGGATATTCGAAATTAGACCCTGCAAATATGCTTTGAGCCTTATCTGCTGATAGGTATTCTATAAATGCAATCGCGTTTTCTTTGTTGGGTGCAAATTTTGCAACGGCAGCGCCACTCACATTTACATGAGTACCCCGATCATCTTGATTAGGAAATATAATTCCAATAGCTTCACCAGCGGCAACCTCCTCCTCGTTATCTGAATCTAAAAGCTTACCTATATAGTAGGTGTTTAAAACCGCCAAGTCACCAATTCCTCCAGCCACCGCTTTAACTTGATCTCGATCATTTCCTTTAGGGTCTCTTGCCATGTTTGCGACCACTCCAGCGGCCCAGTTGCGGGCTGCGCCTGGCCCTTGAGATGCAATTATTGATGCCAATAAGGATTGATTGTAAATGTTTGCAGAAGATCTAATTAATACTTTTCCATCCCATTTAGGGTCTGTTAAAGACTCATATGTAGTAATGGTTGAGGGGTCTACACGATCTTTGCTATAGGCTATTATTCTTGCGCGATAGGTAAGGCCATACCAATAGCCTTCCGA
>JAJCYK010000009.1 GCA_029262935.1 Cytophagales bacterium
TCAGGAGTATGTATCAGCGTGTCTGAAGTCCTTGCGTTGGATGGTTTCGGGATCAGCGGCATTACCTTTGGAAATTTTAAACACCTGGAAAAAGATAAGTAGCCACACGCTTTTAGAACGTTATGGGATGACTGAAATAGGTATGGCATTATCCAATTCCTATTTACAAACACGTCATCCGGGATTGGTGGGATTACCCTTGCCGGGAGTCCAAATACAAGTTGTAGCAAACAATCGAGAAGTAGAAGATGGGGAAGACGGGGAAATTTGGGTTAAAGGACCCACAGTGTTCGAAGAATATTGGAAATTGCCAACAGCAACATCCGATAGTTTCAGTGGAGAATGGTTTAAGACCGGAGATATCGCCAAAAAGACCATTAATGGTTATAAAATTCAAGGAAGAAATTCTGTTGATATTATCAAATCTGGTGGTTATAAAATTTCAGCTTTAGAGATAGAGGATGTATTACTGCAGCATGCAAATATTAATGAATGCGCGGTGGTAGGCTTACCGGATACACAATGGGGTGAGGTGATTTGCGCCACCTTAGTGGTAAGTAAAACACTTACCTCGCAAAGTCTTGATTTGTTTGTTCTTAAGTATCTGCCAAAGTATAAAAAGCCTCGCAGATATGTGTTCTTATCGGAGTTGCCCCGAAATACACTTGGTAAAATTATGAAACCTTTACTAAAGGAAGTGCTACTCAAAGAACAAAAGGACCCTTAACGCTTGGACCAAACCTCATAAATAGGCTGTCCTTTACTGCTTTTTCCTCGATGATGCCAATGACCTTCTTTCATTTCAAAATCAAAACCCAGGCTGGCACCTACGCGAGAATTGTCCCTGGAAAAGAAGTCAATGTTTTCGGAGTACTTACCGTATTCAGTAGTGTACGTTCCACCGCCAGTTCCTAAAAACGCTCTAGTTTCGGTATTGTAGGCAATCCATTGAAAGCGTGTACCTGAAAGTATTTTCATGGTTTTTCTGGCACCGGGAGTAATGGTACTCATACTTCCATCACGTTCTCTACCGGTAATTAGCCAAGCACCACTTAAAGCTCCAGGAGTGCCCGCATCAAGTCTTTTCCATTGTGTGGCTCCAAGTGACATCATATCCGTGCTCGTTTGTGAAACCGTTTCAGGCAACAATTGTCCGTGTAGTACTTCCGCAAATGTGCTGAACTCGTAGGTGTAGGACATTTTAGTTGCGCTGAGATCCCAGGCACCTCCCATGGTTCCTATAAAGTTTTTTTGATCCTGATTAAATTCCGTCAGGGACCAAAACCCTTTGGTGATAACCAATATTTGAGTGTTTTCGTCACTTCCTTGCCTTTCCCAGGCTCCTAACAGTTGCTCTTTGCTCTGCCCTGAACTTACTAAAGCGAGTAATGTAAAAAGTGTGGTAAATAGATATTTCATGATTGTTAAATTTTTTTATTCTTTTTCAAAGCGTCAGTCGGTTTTGGGATCCAATGACCAATTCCGCCCGCCAACGGGTCGTTAAAAGTGGTAGGTATGTTTCCATTAGCCGTACGCTCTTTCCAGCTAACAAATTCAGTGCCATCATCACGACGATCCATTGTAATACAGTCTTCAACAGGGCATACTAACGAACATAAATTACAACCCACGCAATTTTCTTCAATTATATAGGGCACCCTGGTGTCCTTTGTTAAGCCTATGGCTTGATGAGCTCCATCCTCACATGCAGTATAGCACAACTGACATTCTATGCACTTTTCATCATGAATAGAGGCTACTACTTTGTATTTTAAATTAAGATTCTCCCAGGTTGTGGTATTGGGTAAGGCTTTTCCTACCACTTCATCAATTGTCTGAAACCCTTTTTCTTCCATATATTGCATTAGACCACTTTCCAAGTCTCTAACGATACCGAAACCATAATGCATCACTGCCGTGCATACTTGAACATTGGCAGCCCCCAGCAATAAATACTCTACCACGTCACGCCAAGACTCAATGCCGCCGATGCCTGATATCGGCAACCGATGGTCTTGCAGTTGGGCGCAATTTTTCACCATGTTTTGAGCGATTGGTTTTACTGCAGGTCCACAATAACCGCCATTGGTACTTTTGCCATCCACCATCGGATAGGGGACCAAATTATCAATGTCAACCCCAATTAAACTTTGGATGGTATTGATTAGTGATATGGCATTTGCTCCACCTCGCGAGGCAGCCCTGGCTGGATCTGTAATGTCTGTGATATTTGGGGTAAGCTTTACTATAACCGGTGTTTTTGCCACCTCCTTGACCCAGCCGGTGATCATCTCTAATATTTTAGGTTCCTGTCCTACAGCTGAACCCATACCGCGTTCACACATACCATGGGGACATCCAAAGTTCAATTCGATGCCATCAGCCCCCGCGTTTTCAACGTCCTTTACAATTTGATGCCACTCTTCTCTAGTCTCAACCATTAAAGAAGCGATTACCGCGTGGTTTGGAAAATGCTTTTTAACTTCCTCTATTTCCCTTAAATTATCTTTTAAGGGCCTGTCTGTAATTAGCTCTATGTTGTTGAACCCCATCATGCGCGTATCACGATAGTTTACTCCCCCATAACGACTAGACACATTTACGACCGGAACACCCAAAGTCTTCCATACAGCTCCGCCCCAACCAGCGTCGAATGCCTTCATGACCTGATATCCAGAATTAGTAGGGGGTGCTGATGCCAACCAGAATGGGTTGGGTGAACGTATACCGGCAAAATTAGTAGAAAGGTCTGCCATAATTAGCTGGATTGATTTAAATATCGATGAATATCTTGTGCCGCCGCCTTGGCTTCTGCCACCGCATTGACTACTTCTTTACCGCCATTTAGCGCATCTCCACCGGTAAAATATTTTGGGTTATGCGTTTGATAACTGTGATCGACCACACTGATTCTGCCACCCCTATCCATTTGTAGGTCCGCAATACATTGGAGTAAACCATGTTGCTTATGCTGTCCGGTACCTTTGATTACCATATCACAGTCTATACTAAACTCACTACCATCTATAATTTCCAAGGTATTATCCACCACTTTCGTTTTTGCAAAACGAATGCCTTTTACTTTATCTTCTCCAAGAATTTCCAATGGGGTAGCATTCCAGAGGCTTTGTGTACCCACTGACTTGGCCAAATCATATTCAAATCGATAAGCTCGCATATCATCCAAACCCCTGCGATAGGCCAGTAATACCTCATTTGCACCTAAACGACAAGCCTCCGAAGCAGCATCCATGGCGGTATTGCCCCCTCCCAATACCACTACTTTTTGCCCTATTTGAGTATGGTGTCCAGTAAGTTTTAGCTGTTCAATAAATTCTACTGCGCCCCAACAATTTTCAAGGTCCTCTCCAGGTAAAGAAAGTGTTCTGGTTTCACCTAGTCCTACCGCTAAGAAGATCGCATCAAAGGTTTTTTCCAGCTGAAGAAAGTCTTGTTGAGTGGTTATGAGTTTTTCAAATAAAATCTTAAATCCTAATTGTTGTTGCAAGTAGTTGATTTCGTCAAGTACTGTGCCGTTAGGAATCTTATAAGGTGCCACACCATGAAGCGCCAAACCAGAAGGTTGAACTTTTCCTTCATAAATTGTGACTTCATAACCTAGTACGGACAATTCACATGCGGCAGAAATTCCTGCAGGGCCCGCACCAATCACTGCTATTTTTTTGCCAGTTGCAGGAGCTAGGTGAGCCAGCTTACTGTTATTCACTACAGCATGAGTACTGGCATAACTTTGCAACCTGCCAATCTCAATAGGTTTCACATCTTGGTGATTGTAAACACAGGCCCCTTCGCATAATACTTCAGTAGGGCAAACCTTGCCACATATGTTTCCCAACCAATTGGATTCGTAGATGGTCTTGGCGGACCCGTTTAAATTTTTTGTATTTATTTGTTTGATAAACAAGGGTATATCAATGCCGGTGGGGCAAGCATTGATGCAAGGAGCATCATGACAAAACAAGCAACGGCTACTTT
>JAJCYK010000010.1 GCA_029262935.1 Cytophagales bacterium
GGGTCCATTTGCATGATCTCTTCTGTACGATCCAAACCCGCAAATGCTTCCGTAAGTTGGCTGCCGATATTGCTCATTTGCACGATGGGGGCTATCATAAATCCCAGATATAACGTAAATGCCAGAAAATCTCCAAAAGTCATTTCACCTTGTATAATTAGATACCCCCCGATACCCATAATTCCAGTACTGGCTAATCCCAGCAAAAATGTTGCAGAACTAGTAACCAGAGCCGTGGAGGTTAAACTGGCTTTAACATTCTCAAAAAGCCTTCTCACACCTTCCTCAAATATTTTATTTTCTTGTGCTTCCGCGTTAAAGCCTTTAATGACTCTTACTCCGTTTAGCGTCTCCGTCAGTCGTCCGGTAACTTCCGCGTTTAACTGACCTCTTTTTCTAAAAATTGGACGGATCTTGCCAAAGGCTTTTAAGGCAATAAAAGCAAACACAATTACGGGAACCAAGACGAATACGGTCATGGTTGCGTTGATGTTAATTAATAAAAATAAAGAGATGATAGCAGTAAGAGTTCCACCGACCAATTGTACCAGTCCAGTTCCAACTAAATTCCTGACACCTTCCACATCGGACATGATTCTTGATACCAGTGCACCGGATTTTGTATTGTCAAAAAAGCTGATAGGTAGTGACAAGACCTTTTTCTGAACTTTAGCTCTTAACTCAGAAATCAAAAATTGCGCCTCCACGCTTAATATCCGGGTAAGTAGAAAAGAAGTTATCGCTTGCACCGTAATAGCCGCTACCACAATTAAGAGTAACGTTTTAAGCATTGGGATATCTTTGTTGACAATTACATCATCAATTAAGTACTTACTAGCTCCTGGCAGCACCAAACTGGCCAGCCGGCTAAACACAATAAGTATCAGCCCAATAAAAATAGTTTTTCTACGTGGCCAGATAATTTGACGAAGTGCCCAGCCAAAGGTGACGTTCTTTTTTTTACCCATGTGTGCCAAGTTACGATAACCATACCAAACCTATTTACACTGTCAAATAGGCAGAAGCCATCATTAAATATACCGTTCGCGAAATACATTTTGGTGATGTTGTTCGTGACCGCAAGTCACAAACCCTACAGCGGAAGCTGTAATAGGCCAGTCACTGGCGATTCCACTTCGACCCAGCTGCACCTCAGAAAAATTCTCGAACATCTTAATCGTGCTTTTGCGCAATAAATTGTACTCCTCCAAAAGGTCTGGTACGGACCTGTGGGACACATTGGATTCTGGAACATAGATGTTTTGATCAAACCCAGGCATCGGGGTTTGATCGTTTCGGGATATGCGCAAAGCCCGAGTAGTAAATATGCGTTCTGCGTCGCAAAGATGCCCTAAAATCTCTTTGAGATGCCATTTCCCCGGCGCATAGCGGTAATCCCACTTTTCTTCAGGATAGCTTCCGTAAAGGTCTAAAGATTGCTGGTGTATGGTGCTCAGGCTAGCCATTAAATTATCATTTGATACTGCATCAACATATGGCTTATAGAATTGAGGATAACTTCCCTCTTCAGGCTTTCTGGTCATGGCTAAATTTAGTTTTATGATTATAATTCAAACTTAATCTTCAGGATTTATGTAATTTATATATAATCCCTATTTTTAAGCAGATCGGGAAAGAAATTCAGCTAGATACTTATGCAAAAAAAAGTGTTGGTAGTAACCGGTGGCGGGGACTGCCCAGGATTGAACGCAGTAATTCGAGCCATAGTCAAAAGAGCCAGTCAAGAATCCGAGTGGCAAGTTATCGGTAGCATTGAGTCCTACAATGGGATTCTTAAAGAGCCTATGGAAACGGTGATATTAAATGAGCAAGCCGTAGCGGGCATACACGTACGAGGCGGTACTATTATCGGAACCACCAACAAGGGAGGACCCTTTTCATGGCCTTATAAAAAAGCCGATGGCACCTGGGCCACAGAGGACAAGTCCGAAGAGCTTTTAAGGAAAATCAAAGACTTGGAAATCGATGCAGTCATTAGCATTGGAGGTGATGGTTCCCAAAAAATCAGCCAAAAACTATTCGAAATGGGATGCCCTATTATAGGGGTACCAAAAACCATTGATAATGATCTAAGCGCTACAGATTTTACTTTTGGATTTCGTACTGCAGTGCAAATAGCCACAGAATCAGTAGACAAGTTAGTGACCACTGCGGCCAGCCATAATCGCATCATGATCATGGAGGTAATGGGTAGAGATGCCGGGTGGATTGCTTTGCATTCGGCTATTGCCGGGGGTGCGGAAGTTTGTTTGATCCCTGAAATACCATATCGCATTGATAGTGTTATGAAAAAGATCAACAGTCGGTTCAAAAAAGGCAAAGGCTTTGCTGTGATTGTAGTTGCCGAAGGTGCCAAACCACAAGGCGGTAGTGCCACTGGCACTGAAAGTCAAGAGGCGGGATACCAAAACGTACACCTTGGAGGCATTGCTTACAAGCTGCAAAGGGAAATTCAAGATGCGGGTTGTGAAGCAAGTATTAGAGTGACCGTTTTGGGCCATTTACAACGTGGCGGCATTCCCATTGCCGTAGACCGATTATTGGCTACAGAATTCGGTGTAAAAGCATTTGAAATGGTTTTGGAAAAGGAGTTTGGAAGAATGGTTTCATACCGACACCCCAATATTGTTTCGGTGCCTCTTCAAGAGGCTACTAGCGAATACAACTACATAAAACAAGACTCGTTTTTATTAAAAACTGCCAGGGGTATTGGTCTAAGTCTGGGCGATTAACTAGACTTTTTCAAACACCAACCTATAGTGATCCATGATCTCTTTTTCAAAACAAACTCGATTTGGGCTTACCTTAAATACCGAGAGTTGGTGTCTAAAGGCCTTATCGGTGAACAACCTGGGTATTAGCGAAAGGTACAACCAATACTTTTTCAAGTTAAACTTGCGGAACTTCTTACGCCATTGTCCGATAGTCTCAATATAATCCAACCGGCCACTGCTTTTAGAAATTAGTTTAAAGTGCGGTTCGGCATTTTTAATAACCATCTCCGGACCGTAAGGAAGCCATGACCCAGGGAATTGTTCCACCATCAGCGCCACTACATGAGGAGCGGATCCTTTTTCCGCATGAACGTCCATATCTTCCAGGTCGATCATGTTTTTGCTAAATACCATGGTCTGCATGTAGAACCGACCTCCTTGGGGCAAGAGGTCGTTAAGCTTTTGGAAGAAATCCTGATACACTTTTTCTTGCTTACCCTCCCTAAACTCTTCAATTGAACAAAAATGCTCTAACCCTCCAATACAAGTAATGGCATCGAACATGCCAAAATCCTCTGGAGTTACTGTACGACAGTCCTTAACCTGTACGTTGAAACCATTCTTTTGGCAGGCACTAGCCTGACCTTGAGAAAGTGTAAGGCCTATACTTTGGGCACCTCGTTCCTTGGTAATGTAACTGGTAAAGGGAGCCCAACCACAGGCCATGTCCAATACTTTACTCCCCTCTCCTATGTTTAGACTATCTGCAATGAATTTATGCTTGGCTTTTTGGGCCTGCTCTAAGGATAAACTAAAATCTCCATCATATTTGGCTCCACTGTAGTCACCAGTTTCACCAATACTTAATCGGAAGATTTCATCAATAGTGGTATACGTAAAATCTAAATCTTGTTGTGCTGCCATTGGTTATTTAAGTGAGGAATCGAGGTTAGAAAATGGTAATTTCAATAATTTCAGGGGCCAAGATAACAAAATATGATTTAGGGCTATCTTATATCTAAGAAATAGTGCAATTAGGCTTCGTCTTTCCCTTGTTGTTTTTTACTATTCTTAGCATGCAGTCTAGCCCCAATTGCCAAACCAAGGCCCGCGCCTATGGCCATACCTAGGGCAATATTTTTCATGATCACGCCTAAGGCGGTTCCAATACCTGCACCCAGAGCCAAGCCGATGGCTACGAAGTTATTCTTCATACTTTTTTTCTTGGTTTTTTTCTAAATAATTCTTCAACACCTGAGCCATCTTAGGCCATACTTCTCGTACTGTTTCGTAATACCAGTCCCAATCCCCACCGTTTTGATATCCTGATTGACAGAGATACACTGATGATTTGTTATCTGATAAAGCGGTTGCTTCAATTTGTAGGCTCATAGGACCCAGAGGTTGACGTTCTGGGTTAAGATAGAGCATTTTATGGAGGTGTAGCGTACTTTGGGGGTCATAGCGTGCTACAAGTCCGGTGCTGATATAACCAAAACCTGCTTCTGTAACATTCCAAACCAAAGTATATAGTCCTCCGGGTTTAGTTTCAATAAAACAATTTTGGACTTGCCACCATCCTGCCAAATGCTCCAATTCGGTAAACGCCTTAATTACCTGGTCAGCGGAGGTGTTGATCTCAATAGTAACTTCTACTTGCCTCATAAACAGCGTTTCATTTACAAGTAATAAGTTACAAAATTATTTGCTTACTTATTAGGTGAATTAGGATACGAGATTTATAGAATAAAGCATGGTGTCTTTGCCTAGTTTAGAATCAAAGCTTTTCTCCATTTCAAAACCCAATTTGCTCAATAAGTTCTGAGATCGTATATTTTTAGGCGAGGTAATGGCCAATACAGTATCTAGGCCTAGGGTGGTATCTGCTAAGTGCAGTATGTTCTTTGCCGCTTCAAATGCATAACCTTTCCCCTCATATTCTGGCAAAATGGCAAATCCTAAATCGACGTGGGGCAGAAAATCACGTTTTAACAGACCACAAGTACCTACTGCAGCACCCGTTTCCTTTAAAGTCATCTTGTATAGACCAAAGCCATTTTGCTGGTAGCTTTGAATGAGTTCGTTCTTAATATAATCTTCGGCCTCTTGTAGATTGTTAATACCTCGATCTCCAATATACTGCTTC
>JAJCYK010000011.1 GCA_029262935.1 Cytophagales bacterium
TTTCCAAAGAAAACACCCTCTGTAGGAGTGGTTCTATATTCTCACATTCATTGTAAGTGGGTATGATAACCAGACTCTTATTCACTTGCAGAATTTTAGCTAGCTAAGGTAGTTAATTTTGTCAAAATAAATGGAGGGTAATAGCAGGGAATCGTAACAAATCTACTTCTCCAAATTTTGCAGTTTTTCTTTGAGCCGATCTTCTCTGAGTTGCTCGTCCTTTGCTTTCCATTGTTGAACTTTTACTTGATCTTTTACTAACTCAAGCGACTCTACAACAATGTTACGGGCAACCTGATCCAATTCTTCATCTTCCTCTTGCATGGACAAGGCATCCAGGGAAAGATGGGTCAGATCGTTTATGATTATTTTGTTTTGTGAGCTACCTAAGTCCAGTATGGCTTGATCGATAACGTGGTAAACAATATCGGTAATGGCTTTTTCCAAGTTACTGGCAATGGTGTTCCCGATCACTGGAATTTTGGCAATGTTGCCTATTTCATTGTTGCTATCGACAGCTTCTTTTATCCGCATTTGAACATAATCCTGCAGGTCCCCTCGGTAACTCTCATAAGTTTCAGATACTACATATTGTAACCTATGGGATAACCATTCCACTATGACTTTTCTTTGAGGTTCCACTACTTGCTGCATAATTTGAGTCGCTAATGGGTTGCCAGTTTTAACCTCATCTTGCAAACCACTAAGCACATTAACTACTACTCGATCAGATACTTCTTCAGTAAGTATGTTAAGATACTTGTTAAATGTTGAGTAGATGTAAGTTTTAGTAATATCAATAATCTTTAATTTTTGCAACCTCATAACAATACTGACGACTCTTAATACTCGTAAAAAACGAAAAGAGCCTACAGGGATACAACCCAGCACATCGTACCAATGAATAAATGGGTAAAAGAACCATTTGTAGTAGGTCTTTTGCCTTATGGCTATAGCCCATCGAATGGTTAGTTCTATGAGAAAAATACCTACAAACCAAAGATCGATTGCAAAGAAATCTTTGTGAATGTTCTGGTCATAAAAAGTATGAAACTCGGGGGTGTAGCGGGCCAGTAAACTTTGTATTAAGGCACTAGTAAATAGTAAATCAAAGAGGATAAGTACCAGGTTTGCGATGAGGATACCCATCATCAATAAGTCAACAATAATGATTTTGGCGTCTCTACTCTTTAAAATTTCTCCAAATCTTATGCTCATGACCTTAAAGCTACCAAATCTACATTAGTATTCAGACTACTTGGCCATTTAGGATGGTAGTTGAGATTAAATTTGTACCAAAAGCATAAGGTAGATAATTTATTGAGGGAATGGGTTTGGTTACGAATAAGTTCGCAACCTTCCCTGGTGTTATGGTGCCCAAAGTGTCGTTAACTTCCATTGCGAACGCCCCATTGATGGTGGCAGCATTTAAAGATTCCATAGGAGACATACGCATTTTGATACAGGCTAGTGAAAGTATCAACCCCATGTTTCCAGAAGGCGCACTGCCTGGGTTATAATCAGAAGCCAATGCAATTGGTAATTTCGCCTCAATAAGATTACGCGCTGGTGGGAAAGGTAGATTTAGAAAAAAAGCGGCACCGGGTAACAGTGTGGCAATAGTAGAGGATTGCTGTAAACAGTTAATCTCGTCCTCACCGATACATTCTAAATGATCCACGCTTACTGCGTTTACATTAACTCCGGCTTGAACTCCTCCGGATAAATTCAATTGGTTGGCGTGGACCTTTGGTTTCAAACCATATCGCAGCCCTTCATTCAGGACCCGTTCTGATTCCTCTTGAGTAAAAAAACCGTGTTCGCAGAATACATCGCAATATTCCGCAAGCCCTTCTTGGGCTACCTGCGGTATCATTTCTTGGAGTATTTCTTCAATATACGCATCCCTACTTTTGTCCAACGGAAAGGCATGTGCTCCTAAGAAAGTTGTTTTGATGGTCAGGGGAGTGGTGGCATTTAATTTTTGGGCCACTCGCAGCATTTTAAGTTCATCTTTAAGCCTTAATCCATAACCACTTTTAATTTCTAAGGCTCCTGTGCCCTGAGATATTACTTCATAAACCCGAGCTAAAGCCTGATCATACAGCTCCTCTGCGGAGGTTTGCCGTAGTAGCTTTGCAGAGTTAAGGATACCTCCTCCTTTTTTAGCTATTTCAGCATAGGACAGTCCTTTTATCTTATCTACAAATTCAGATTCTCTACTACCGGCAAACACGATATGACTATGCGAATCAACAAAACTAGGTAACACAAAACGTTCGTGAGCGTCGATGGTTTGCTTTGGACGTAGCTCAGGCAATTCCGTCATGGACCCGTAACTGTGTATTAAGCCTTGATCGATGATAACATAGGCGTTTTCTAAGACATCGAGTCGGCCTAAGTCGAAACTAGTAACAGGAGAATTGTGAGCGTGATCTGATTTTACAAGCCCTTTGATATTTTCAATCAATAGATCCATATCGGGAAGTGGAAATCCTTAATTACGATAAGGCCGTGGCTGGTCGTGAGGTGTTACTCCAAAGACGGGAAAACTCATTTTAAACAGGGCGTAAAACGTCCGGTTTTCAATGCTGGGGCGGTATCCCAACTCCGCGCCGTAAGCGTAACCGAATTTCTTGTTGAATTTCCCTTCTATTCCTAGTCGAAACCCTAAATCTTTAGTCGCTAATTGATCCCCTGCTATTAGGTTGGTACCTAGCATAATGTCATCAACTTCCACAGAGGGTGCATAGATTACATCTATATAAGCGTTGAAGTTAAGATCGTTAACCAAAACACCAAAATCACGATGAGGTTTAATGGCGACATTCTTTATCAAGGTTAAAGAGGCACCCACGTAAAGTGCTTTTACTTGCACATTGGTATAAAGACTTGCATCGCCTACCGGGTTGCTGTCCATATCTACTAAAGTAACGGACTGCTCCATGGCAGCTTTGTTAGCATCAGTAGTACTGTTGTACATGAATCCACCCCAACGTAAACCGTAAACTTTACGCACCTGGGAAGGTACCACCAGTTTTTCGGGAAGACGGTTTGCCCATCTTTTACCACGATACCTTTTGGAGTATAATACGATCTTACTTTTGCCCTCTTGGGCCTGGTCTGACAAATGAATGGTGCCACCTAACTGAAAGTAATTGAATGTCTTGTTGTTGTCCAGGTTGTCTTGATTTTTCTGGGCGACTTCACGGGCAAAATCTGTGGGCTGGGCATAAGCTCGACGCCACTGAGCAGACAGTCCCAGTTTACTAGCAATCTGGTAATCAACTTGAACACCAAATCCGAAATTTACATTAGTGACGAATAACTCAGCATAGAGAGGCTGAATGTGTATCCACAACTTGTTAATTTCATAGGGATTATCCACCACGCCGTCGTAGGTGACAACTGCGGAAGTTTTCTCATCCTGACCATAACACCAGGTGGTAAAACTTAAGATTAAAATGCAGGAGAGAAGGGTTCTCTTAAGAAGCATTTAAAAAAATTTTCATTAACAATCCCAAAATAGTGATAATGTATTATAACAAAAATTAAATTCTCATTGATTTCATACATTCATCTCAAAATATGGGAAAAGTTCAACAGAATGGCCTTTCAGTGTGCAAACAATGGCCTAATTCAATAAATATTTTTATTTAGTTAATTCTTATTAGCAGCCATCTCTTTTAAATATTTACCTATTACTTTTTCAATGCCCTTATTATTTTCTTATTTCGCTCTTACGACAAGAGCCCAGAAATGAAAATTTTTCGCAAAGACCATCAATGCCTGAATTGCGAACAGCAATTAACAGACGGACAAAATTACTGCCCGGCCTGCGGGCAGAAGAACTCGCACAATAATGTATTGTTGGGAACATTACTTAAGGATTTTTTTGGAGAGGCTTTCTCACTGGATTCCCGTTTTTTTAAAAGCATCCGCCCATTCTTTTTCAACCCAGGTTATCTGACTTTCCAGTTTAATGCAGGTAGAAGAGTAAGTTTTATCAACCCGGTGAGACTTTACTTGGCCATGAGCCTCTTCTACTTTTTTGTATTAAGCCTGACTTTAACCAAGTCACTGAATTGGGAAAATGTTATAAACGAAAACCAGAAAGTGAACAGTGAGTTACCCATAGAAGCAATTCAGCAACTAGATTCTTTGGAGGTCCTTATTAATGATCAGATACTTGCCGATAGCTTATCAAGTAATTTTAATTTACAACTTGATTCAAGCTCGACAATAAACAGTTTGAATTCATACGTGGATTTCTTAAAAGATCCTCAAGTTACTAATGAGGAAGTATTAGATTCATTGGGGATGAAGGTAGATGCTGGTAACTTAAAACTGGCCACCCAAATACGTAAAATTGCCAGAAAAGACC
>JAJCYK010000012.1 GCA_029262935.1 Cytophagales bacterium
TTTCCAAACTGGGCAAGATTTGATCGTTTAATATCTCACCATACTCATTTTGCTGCGTTTCCACCTCTACCAGAATATCCTTTAATAACTTCTTTGGGCTGAACATCATTCCAGCCTTTATCTTCTTTTTCTTAATACCCACGATGCGGCGCCAGGATGCTACGCGAACCCTAAAGAATTCATCCAAGTTTGAGCTATAAATTGCCATAAACTTAATACGCTCATATAGAGGCACTTTTTCGTCTTTAGCCTCCATTAATATGCGGTAGTTAAATTTAAGCCAACTCATGTCACGACTGTGATATTGGTATCTATTCTTCATGCCCATTAAAATTTTATTTCTAATTAAGGAAACGACAGGTATTTCCTTGTATGTAATGATACACTATCCTCTTTTATCTTTGAAATATTAATAGTCCGTACTATTTTGTGTACTTCAAAAGCATGACCATGAGATCAATCACAACCCTCCACAGCTTTCAACTCTTATTATTGTTAATCTTCTCCTTGACCTTTCTATCATCGGAGGGTCAATCTTTGGATATGTCAAAGTTTACAAACCTTAAGCCGCGCAACATTGGCCCTGCCGGAATGAGTGGAAGAGTGACCGCAATTGATGTGGTACACAAGAATCCTCAAATTATTTATGTAGGTACTGCATCTGGTGGACTTTGGAAGTCTACTGGAGGAGGCACCAGCTGGGAGCCTATTTTCGATGGGGAGAAAGTTTCTTCCATAGGTGCAATCGCCATTGATCAAAACAATCCTGATATCATTTATGTCGGAACCGGCGAAGGCAATCCTCGCAATAGCCAGACTAGTGGTAATGGTGTCTACAAAAGCATTGACGGAGGGAAATCCTGGGTACACTTAGGACTAGACGGTACACGCAATATCCATCGTATTATTTTGCACCGGGATCAACCATCAACATTATTCGTAGCAGCCCTGGGATCTGCTTGGGGGGACTCACCCAATCGCGGAGTATTTAAGTCAGAAGATGGGGGCCAGTCATGGCAAAAAGTACTTTTTGTAAACAACCGTACCGGGGCCGCCGATTTTGTAGTTGATCCTAATAATCCCAATAAAATGATGGTCAACATGTGGGAGTATAGACGTTGGCCTTGGTTTTTTAAATCAGGAGGAGATGGTTCTGGGTTGTATGTCACATTGGATGGAGGTAAAAATTGGACCAAACGTACCTCTGTGGACGGTCTTCCCGAAGGCGAATTAGGTAAAATCGGCTTGGCTATTGCGCCTAGCAACTCACAAGTGGTGTATGCTTTAGTCGAAGCCAAAAAGAATGCCATCTACCGCTCCGAGGACGGAGGATTAAAATGGAAAAAAGTGGCCGAAAAAAACATTGGAGACCGCCCATTCTATTACGCTGATATCGCCGTCGACCCTCAAAATGAAAACAGACTGTATAACGTTTATTCAAATGTCTCGGTGAGTAACGATGGCGGTAAAACCTTTGAATCCCTGCTTGGTTGGGACCGGGTCCATGGTGATCATCACTACTGGTATGTACACCCGCATGATGGTAACTTTATCATCAATGGAAATGATGGTGGCTTAGCCATATCCAGAGACCGCGGAATAAGCTGGCGATTTGTGGAGAACCTTCCCTTGGCCCAGTTTTATCATATTCATGTCGACAATGAGATCCCGTATAACATTATGTGTGGTATGCAAGACAATGGGACTTGGCGCGGACCCAGTAGCGTATGGCGCAACGGTGGTATTCGGAATGGATATTGGGAGGAGATTGCTTTTGGAGACGGATTCGATGTACTTACGGACACCGACAATTCCAGATACGGCTATGGCATGTGGCAGGGCGGCAACCTGTTGCGTTTAGACTTTAAAACTGGGGCCAGCCGTTACATTAAACCCACCCATCCGGAAGGCCAGTTTCTCCGTTTTAATTGGAACGCGGCTATTGCGCAAGATCCGTTTGATAGTAAAGTCATCTATTATGCTAGCCAGTTTCTACACCGAAGTTCTGATGAGGGACGGACATGGGAATTACTCTCGCCCGATCTCACTACAAATGACCCGGAAAAGCAAAAACAAGCCAGAAGTGGAGGTCTTACCTACGATGTAACCGGAGCTGAAAACTTTACTACCATAGTATCCATAGCTCCCAGTAAAAAGGAACCTGGTGTAATCTGGGTAGGCACCGACGACGGAAACATTCAGCTTACACGCGATGGTGGGAAATCTTGGAACAATGTGAGATTAAATATTAAAAACTTCCCAGTTGGTAGTTGGGTACCGCAAATACAGGTATCCAGTCAGCAGCCAGGTGAAGCATTTGTTGTAGTTAACAATTACCGGCGAGACGATTGGACGCCATACCTATATCACACCAAAGATTACGGGAAATCTTGGCAGAACTTGGTTAACAAAGATCAAGTTTGGGGGTATACGCTTTGTTTTGTACAGGATCAGCAATCTCCCAATTTGATGTTTTTAGGTACCGAATTTGGACTCTATACTAGCATTGATGGGGGTGTTAATTGGAACAAATGGGGTAAGGGATACCCGACAGTGTCCACTATGGATATGGTAATTCATCCACGTGATCAAGATTTAGTTATTGGTACCTTCGGAAGGTCCGCATTCGTTTTGGATGATATTCGACCCTTAAAGGCCGTTGCTGAAGACGCAGCTCTTTTACAACAAGATCTTCATGTTTTTGAACCTAGTCCTGCCATATTGGCCCACTATAAACAAGCCGCTGGCACGCGTTTTATGGCTGATGCTATCTATCGAGGGGACAACAAAGGTTTTGGCGCTCTGGTTAGTTTCTGGTTGAAAGAACTCACCCCCAATAAGGATGGTACCAAGATAACTCCTGTTAAATCGGACACCGCGCAAGTAGAAATTCGACAAAACAATCTCGTGATTCGGAACTTAAAAGTTCCCGTGACAACTGGTATGAATCGTTTTAGTTGGGCCTTAGACCACAAAGGAGTTCGAATGCCTAGTCAAAAGCCTCCCAAAAAAGAGGTTCCTGAAAAAGGTGGAGCTGCGGTATTGCCAGGTACTTATGAGATAACCATAATATATGGTGAACTGAAAGCAAGTACTACCGTGCAGGTGGTGGCAGATCCTCGATTGGATATCGCCACCAATGACTTGGAAAGTAGTCAGAAATTTATCGATCGTCTGATAAAAAACATGGAACTACTGACTGCCGGAGTAGATCGGCTTAGAGAAGCTAAAAGCTCCATGAAAGAGGTGAGTTCCAAAATTCCTCTTAGTGAAATCGCCACTAAAGAACAGTTTAAACAACAGCATATCATGCTAAATGAAAAGCTCGACTCACTTTGGCAATTAATAATCCCTGCTGAAGAAACCCAAGGTATTTATCGGGACCCCGCCTTACTATCGGTTAAACTTTCCGCTATTGGATCTTACTTCAACGGGCCTTTTAGCCCAATGACCGGCACTTTTGGATCCCCAAACCCTGTATTCTTTGCCCCAAGCCCCATGCATGAGCAAGCACTTCTCAGGGTTGAGTCGGAAATTTCAGAGGCAATAAAGGGAATTAATACTTTCTTTAAGACAGATTGGCCGGACTATCAAAACTTTGTCAAGGAGCATCAGATAACCCTGTTTAAGGACTACCAACCTATAGGCGAAGACTAGGGCCCGTCTTGGTAAATCTCCAGTTCTGACATTCTTTTTTGGATGGTAGTTGGTGTCATGTATCTTTCGTTTTCCATCACATTTTGTAACGCTTTGGAAACGAGCCCTGGGTTCTCCTTAAAATAAGTCTCAGATGCGGTTGATACATGGGTACTCCAGGCTAATAACTGATGGCCCAATCCACGAACGACTGTTCGATCATCAGTAGCATATTCCATTTTATCCAAGTATTGAGGCGATAAATTGCCCAATAAAATTCCCAACATGCCCCAAAAACTCCTTTTTGAAAAATCAGAAATGTGAGCCAACTCATGCCCCAATACCCCAACTTGGGCATTAAACTCCATATTTTCTAGCAATATGGGCTCAAACATAGCATGGCTTTTGGTGGCAATGTTTATTAAGTAGGTGCGGTTTGGCGCGGACCGGGTTAAAGTGCTCCATACAGTAGGTCGTGCTTGCAAAGGAGGCCCTGATTTGGTAAATCTAAAAGCAATTTTTACGTCTTTAAGCTCAGGGTAAAAAGACAAGGCTAACAGCGCTTGTTTTTCGAATCCCAGGGGTAATGTTTTATTATTCCCATAAACCTGCAATACTTGTTTATATGACGATCCGTCTATATCCTGAGGAGTAAACAGGGTCTTGATATCTGGAGATCCAAATCCCATCAAAGCGCTTGTGGAAAGCATAATAATGGTATATCGGAAATAATTCATCTCTGGGGCACCCTAAATGGAAGTTTATTGGAACTAAATAAACTTAACTTGAATTCGTTATAATATAGTTCCTTAATTCAAAAGTGTGGTAAAATCCTTTTTTAATCTTCTTTTTGTCTTCAGTACGTTTATTTACGCCTGTGAGGACAATGGCAATAGCATGGGCCCTCCTTTGGCAAATGATTCTCTGCAATTAAGTGAAGCATTCCCGTCCTTGAACTTTACGAGATTGGTAGATTTACAAAATGCCAATGACAGCTATTTATATGCCGTTGAACAACCTGGAGTGATCCAAATTTTTGAAAATGATCCTGCTGTTTCCGAGTCCACGGTATTTTTGGATATTCAGGATCGGGTTAATGATAGAGACAACGAACAGGGATTATTGGGCCTGGCATTTCATCCCGATTACAAAGACAATGGTTATTTTTTTGTAAACTATACTACGAATCAAAGTACTACTAGAATCGCTCGATTTGAGCTAGATCCATCGAATCCAGTGATGGCCTTGCCGGATAGTGAGGTGATATTCTTGGAGTTCGATCAACCATTTGGCAACCACAATGGAGGCCAGCTGGCATTTGGGCCTGATGGTTATCTCTATATTTCCGTAGGAGATGGCGGTTCGGCGGATGATCCAAATGGTAACGGACAGAATCTTCGAACGTTCCTAGGAACGGCGCTCAGGATTAATATCAATGAAGTCAATGGAAATCTTAATTACAGCATTCCTGCCGACAATCCTTTTAAAGACAATCAAGAAGGATTCTTAGAGGAAATATATGCCTATGGATTAAGAAATCCCTGGCGCATGAGTTTTGACATGGAGACAGGTGTTCTGTATGCTGCGGACGTAGGGCAGTTGGACTTCGAAGAAATCAATATCTTAACAAGAGGGGGAAATTACGGATGGAACATTGCAGAGGGCGTTGATTGCTTCCAAAATTCTGCTTGTGATCAAACCAATCTTAAAGCCCCCTATTTTCAATACGAACACAACAACAACAATTTGTCTGTTACTGGTGGGTACGTTTATC
>JAJCYK010000013.1 GCA_029262935.1 Cytophagales bacterium
CTTAACGGTAATTAATTCTGAAGTTGAAGATGCTATTGACCGTTCCTTTCAAATATTGAGAACGCGAGTGGATCGCTTTGGTACTTCTCAACCCAACATGCAGCGGCTGCCAGGAACAGGAAGAATTCAGGTTGAACTACCCGGGGCAGATAATCCAGAACGGGTCCGTAAACTGCTTCAAGGTGTAGCAAAGTTGGAGTTTTTGGACGTTACCGATTGGTCACAATATGGCCCTGCTTTGCAAAACATCAATTTGATGTTAATGGCCGAGGAACAGGCTTCCAGAGACCAGCAGGCCACTAAGTTGGGAGAAGCGGTGATTTCGGAACCAGCGGCAGAGGACCTAAATTCTTTGTTGGTAGTACCTGATGAAGGCGACTCTATCCAGGAGCCTTCGGATACCAGTTTAGAAAATTCCCAGCTGGAACAAACATTGTCTTCCACAGATACCACATCCTTGGCAGATTCACTAAGTGTGCAAGTTTCAAGACTTTTCCAGTTGTTGAATGTACAGCCCGGATTCATGTACGCGGATGTACGAGATACCTCCAAAGTGAATGATTACCTCCAAAGGGACGATGTACTGTCCTTATTGCCACCCAACACCAAATTGTTATGGGGGCATAAGGCTCTGGATGTTGACGAGGGAACTGGCCTAAGCGGACAACCTTTAGAGCTATTCTCTGTACGTACCGATCGTAATAACCAAGCAACGCTTACTGGGGAAGTTATTACCAATGCTTGGCAAGACTATGATGATAAAGGACGTCCTGCCGTTTACATGTCAATGAATGCCACTGGAGCACGAAAGTGGGCAAGTATGACTGCAGCAGCAGCTACTACTCGTACTAGAATTTCTATCGTTTTAGATAACTACGTGTACTCAGCACCAGGAGTGGATGAAGAAATTCCCAATGGCAGTTCGGTGATATCAGGAAACTTTGATATTGAGGAAGCTTCGGATTTAGCTAATGTACTAAAGGCAGGGGCTTTGCCAGCGCCTACTAAGATTGTACAAGAGGCTATCATAGGACCATCTTTAGGTAAAGAAGCGCAGTCCCAAGGTATAAGTTCCATCCTATTGGGTTTGGCCGTGGTAGTGCTGTTTATGATATTTTACTATGCAAAAGGAGGTTTAGTTGCGAACCTGGCGTTGCTATTCAATGTCTTCTTTATACTAGGTATCCTCGCGCAATTCAATGCAGCACTTACCTTGCCGGGGGCCGCTGGTATCGTATTGACTATCGGTATGGCAATTGATGCAAATGTGCTGATATTTGAGCGGATTCGAGAGGAGTTACGCAACGGGTCAAAACTGAAAATGGCTATTAGTACGGGATATGCGAAAGCCTTTAGTTCCATTATTGATGCTAACGTTACCACGTTACTTATCGCTTTAGTGCTTTATGTGTTAGGTCAAGGGCCTGTTAAAGGATTTGCCATCACCTTGGGTATTGGTATCGTTTGTTCCTTCTTTTCAGCAGTGTTTATTTCCCGGGTATTCGTGGAATGGATGTCGCGTAAGGGTGATAAGAGCAAAATGAGTTTTTCATTACCCATAACCAAAGACTTCTTAAGCAACTTAAAAATTGATTTCTTAGGAAAGAGGAAATTGGCTTACATGCTGTCAGGAATAGTAATCACCGTTGGAGTCGCCATAATATCAACCACCGGGTTGAATTTTGGAGTGGATTTCTTAGGAGGTCGATCCTATGTGGTGAGCTTTAATGATGCTGTGGTGGCATCAGACCTTAAGACTGCTTTAGCTGATGACTTTGGCAATACTACGCCCGATGTAAAAACCTTTGGGTCCAATAATGTACTAAAGGTTACCACTAGTTACTTGATCAATGAGGATGGAGTATCAGTGGATAAGGATGTACAAGGGGCCTTGATAAAGGGTATTCAAGACCACACCGGTTTGACCTACATCCAAGATGATACTAAAGTAGACGATTCACATTTTACTATTTCCAGCTCCTCTAAGGTGGGCGCGACTATTGCGGACGATATTAAAAGCGCGTCGTTGAAGTCCATCGTTATTTCTCTCGCTATTATTTTCCTTTACATCTTTATAAGGTTTAAGAGGTGGCAATTTGGCCTGGGTGCCGTGGTGGCGTTGTTTCATGATACCTTGGTGGTACTTTCAGCCTTTGCAATTGCGGGATTACTTGGATTCAAATACGAGGTAGATCAAGTATTCATTGCTGCTTTGCTAACCATCGTAGGTTATTCCATTAACGATACGGTTGTAGTATTCGATAGAATTCGGGAAAATCTTGAGACGAATCATAAGAAGGACCTTATTGAAAACTTCAATCACGCCATAAATAATACCATGAGCCGTACATTGATAACATCGGTAACTACTTTAGTGGTGGTGATTATCTTACTTGTTTTGGGTGGAGCAGTGCTTAAAGGGTTCAGTTTTGCCTTGCTAATAGGAATTTTAGTAGGTACCTATTCTTCAGTATTTATTGCTACGCCGATTGTAGTGGATTTGATTTATCGAAAAGATAAAAACAAAAAGGCAGTTGTAGAGCCCAAGCCTGCAGTTGCTACCGCCTAGATGCTGTACACTTAGATTTGAGGATACCAGTTGAACATAAAAAAGGGGTCGTGATTCACGACCCCTTTTTTATTGTAGCAAGGAGTGATTGTTATTTTAATGACAATTTCAATTCCTCAAGTTGTTCCGTACTTATGGTGCTGGGAGTGTCAATCATTACATCTCTACCGGCATTGTTTTTAGGGAAAGCGATGAAATCACGAATGCTGTCTACTCCTCCAAACAAAGAACATAATCGATCAAAACCAAAAGCTATTCCTCCATGTGGAGGTGCTCCGTATTCAAACGCTTGCATGAGAAATCCGAATTGTGCTTGGGCTTCAGCCTCCGAAAATCCTAAGTGCCTAAACATAGTTTGTTGCAATTCCCGATCGTGAATTCTAATAGAACCTCCGCCAATTTCAACACCATTAATTACTAAGTCATAGGCATTTGCACGAACTGCTCCGGGTTGATCTTCCAATAATTCCACATCCGATACTTTTGGCGAAGTAAATGGATGGTGCATGGCATGATAACGCTGCGTATCTTCATCCCATTCCAAAAGAGGAAAATCAACTACCCACAAAGGATTGAATTGATCAGGATCTAATAGATTAAGTTGACGTCCAAGTTCAAGTCTAAGTGCTCCCATAGCTTTTAACGTGGGTTCTTTTGGCCCTGAGAGTATTAGAATGAGGTCTCCTTGAGAAGCCTCGGTTAACTCGGCCCAACTTGCCAAGTCTTCGATATTGTAAAATTTGTTTACAGATGATTTATATCCCTCTTCCAGGTACTTAACATAAACCATTCCTTTGGCACCAATCTGAGGTCTCCGAACCCAGTCGGTAAGCGCATCTATCTGTTTGCGGCTGTAATTAGCAGCGCCTGGTACGCAAATGCCAAGTACCACTTCAGCCTGATCAAACACGTTAAAACCCTTTCCTTGAGACGCGGTAGTAAGATCTTTAATCAGCATCTTGAACCGGGTATCTGGCTTGTCCGAACCGTAGGAGCTCATGGCATCTGCATAACTCATTAAAGGGAAATTTTCTAACGAAACACCCTTGATCTCTTTGAATAAATGCTTTACTAAACCTTCAAATGTATTTAGAACATCAGATTGCTCCACAAAGGACATCTCGCAATCAATCTGAGTAAATTCAGGTTGTCGATCGGCTCGTAAATCCTCATCCCTAAAGCATTTTACTATTTGATAGTATCGATCCAACCCACTTACCATAAGCAGCTGTTTGAACGTCTGGGGGCTTTGCGGCAATGCATAAAACTCACCTGGATTCATGCGACTGGGAACAACAAAATCTCGTGCACCTTCTGGGGTAGATTTAATTAATACAGGAGTTTCTACATCTATAAAACCTTGATCGTCCAAATAGTTTCGAGTGGCTCGGTTTAGTTTATGACGTAATTCTAGATTTTTGCGCACTACTTGACGACGTAGATCTAGATACCGGTATTTCATCCTTAGATCTTCTCCACCATCCGTATCATCTTCGATCAAAAATGGAGGAACTTTTGAAGGATTCAATACGACAAGCTCTTTTACTTTAATCTCTATTTCTCCAGTAGGAATTTGTGGGTTTTTCGCCAAGCGCTCAATCACAGTCCCGGAGACTTTCACTACGAATTCACGACCTAGTTTTTGAACCTCGGTCAGAAGTTCTGGTGAGGACTTGCCTTCTTCAAAGATAAGTTGGGTTATTCCATAACGGTCTCGCAAATCTACCCAGATCATGCCTCCTTTGTCTCGTATTTTTTGAATCCAGCCACTTAATGAGACGGACTGATTTACATGATCCATTCGAAGTTCACCGCAATTGTGTGTCCTAAACATATTATTGCTTAATTTGAGGGACAAATTTAAGAATAGTTGTTAGTGTTTCATCTTTTTTAACCTCTATTTAGCTGCAATTGAGAAATGGTTCTATGAACAAGTTCAAACTACCCCTATTAGCCTGTTTAACAGCATTCTTTAGTATCCATCACGCCATGGCCCAGTCACCTATGACAAAAGTGGATATAGGAGATAACATAGTTATAATGATTCCTCAGGAATTCATAGAAATGAATGCGCAGGACATTCGGAATAAGTTCATAAGCTACAAATCTCCCTTAGCTGGGTACACCACCATGGATCGTACTGTGGACCTTGTGGTAAATGTAAATACCACACCTTGGATGGATAAGGACATTGCCTTATTGAAAGAGTTCTACAAAAATAACATTCGCAATCTTTTCGATGAAGTTGAGTTCATGCAAGAAGAGGTAAAGGAAATAAATGGGCGTTCCTTTGCAGTATTTGAATTCATCTCCAAGGTAAATGGAGATCCCAATTCATTCAAAAATCAGGCACCTGTGATAGATTATACTTGGGTTCAGTACACCATAAAAGACCAACAGGCTTATGTGTTTACATTTCATTGTGGTACGCGTTTAAAGGACAGCTGGCATGACAATGCTGCTGAAATTATGTCTTCCATAAAATTCCAATAGAATCATGGAGTTCAGTGTATTTAGCGATGATCACTATATGGAGTTGGCCTATAAGGAGGCACTAAAGGCCAAAGAAATTGGAGAGATACCGGTAGGCGCCGTTGTGGTGTGTGGTCGGAAGGTTGTAGCAAAGGCCCACAACCAAACAGAAAGCTTACAGGATGTTACCGCACACGCTGAGGTATTGGCTATTACCGCAGCATCTAACTACTTGGGAGCAAAATACCTCACAGAATGCACCTTGTATGTCACCTTGGAGCCCTGTTTGATGTGCGCGGGTGCCATATCATGGAGTCAGCTCAAGCGTTTAGTATACGCTGCTAAAGATGCGTCCAAAGGATTTACTAACTGGAGCGCATCCCAGCAGGAAATCTTGCACCCGAAGACCCAAGTTACTCAGGGATTAATGGCAGAACCCTGTGGACTCCTTATTGAGGACTTTTTCCGGGAGTTGAGAAATTAGTATATTTGATTGACATGGAAGTACAATTATAAACCTATAAAAAATCGACTAAATTATGGCTTTTGAATTACCAGATTTGCCCTATGCTTTTGATGCATTAGAGCCACATATTGACGCTAGAACTATGGAAATTCATCATGATAGACATCATGCTGGTTATACTAACAATCTAAACGGAGCAATTGCCGGAACAGATTTGGAAGGTAAATCCATTGAAGACATTTTATCCAACGTTGGAGGGAACAACGCAGTAAGGAATAATGGCGGTGGTTTTTATAACCACAGTTTGTTTTGGGAAATTCTTACTCCAAACGGAGGTGGAGTACCTTCCGGAGACCTTGGGAATGCTATTGAGAGTGCCTTTGGTTCTTTTGATAGTTTTAAGGAGACTTTTGCCAAAGCGGCAGCAACCCGATTTGGTTCAGGCTGGGCCTGGTTACAGGTGAATGCGGATGGCAGCTTAGCCGTAAGCTCCACGGCCAATCAGGACAATCCTTTAATGGACATTGCCGAAAGTAAAGGGACACCTATTTTAGGATTGGATGTTTGGGAACATGCTTATTACTTAAATTATCAGAACAAGCGCCCGGAATATATACAGGCCTTTTGGAATGTTGTAAATTGGGATGAGGTGGCACGCCGCTATGAGAACGCGCAATAACTAATTTTATGATGGCGGGGCTTACTCCGCCATCATTTTTCTAACATCTTTTGAAGCTCCTGCAGTTCGTCTCTTAATCTAGCAGCCTCCATAAAATCCAAATCTTTGGCAGCTCTTTCCATAGCCTTGCGGCTATTGGCCATCAACTTTTCAATTTCATTCTTATCCATGTAGGCCACTACGGGATCAGCAGCAATTCCAGAGTCATCCGATTCCACGTAATAATTCTTAGTGCCTTTCTTGGAGTCAGCCACCTTGGTTTGTTGCAGGATGGCGTTTTTATCTTTCTGTACAGAGGCAGCAACGATACCGTGTCTTTCATTATAAGCTGCTTGCAGATTTCTGCGACGGTGAGTTTCGTCAATTGCCCTACGCATACTATTGGTGATGCGATCGGCATACATGATTACCCTTCCGTTTACGTTTCGGGCCGCCCTTCCAATAGTCTGGATCAGACTTCTTTCGTTCCTTAAAAAGCCTTCCTTATCTGCGTCCAATATTGCTACTAAAGCAACTTCCGGCAAATCTAACCCTTCTCTCAAAAGGTTTACTCCAACAAGTACATCAAAGACTCCCAAGCGCAGCTCCCTCAATATTTCTACCCGATCCAAAGTGCTCACTTCCGAATGAATGTAGCGGCATTTGATTCCAGCTCGCTCCAAAAACTTAGTAAGTTCCTCGGCCATTCTTTTCGTTAATGTGGTAACCAAAACCCGCTCCTCTAGCTTTACTGAATTGTCAATCTCTTCCATAAGATCATCAATTTGATTAACACTAGCATGCACTTCAATCTTAGGGTCCAACAGGCCGGTAGGCCGAATCACTTGTTCGACTATCACTCCTTCGGATTTATGAAGTTCGTGATCCGCCGGAGTTGCGCTAACAAAAATCACCTGATTCAACATGTTTTCAAACTCATTAAAAGTGAGCGGTCGATTATCAAGTGCAGAAGGTAATCGGAATCCAAAGTCAACCAAATTCACTTTCCTAGAACGATCCCCACCCCACATGGCCCGCACTTGAGGCAAGGTTACATGGCTTTCATCAATAACCATCATAAAGTCATCCGGGAAGTAATCCAGTAAGCAGAAAGGTCGAGCTCCAGCATTTCTACGGTCAAAATATCTGGAGTAATTTTCCACCCCGGAGCAATAACCAAGCTCTCGCATCATCTCTAAATCAAACTCCGTGCGCTCCTTAATTCTCTTAGCTTCTAACATGCGCCTCTCTGATTCAAAGTAGGCTATTTGTGCAACTAAGTCATCTTGGATTTCCTTAATTGCTAAATGCAGTAAATCTTTGCCTGTTACAAACAAGTTAGCTGGAAAGATGGTTATAATCCGTTCTTCGCCAAGCTTGGATCCACTGGCGGGGTCAATTTTGTGAATGCTTTCAATTTCATCGCCCCAAAAGATAATGCGATAGGCAAAATCGGCATAGGCTACGAATATATCCACGGTATCTCCTTTAACTCGGAAATTACCCCGCTTGAATTCAGCTTCTGTACGACTGTAAAGTATTCCTACTAAGGCCAACAAAAATTGATTGCGAGGTACAATGTCTCCTTCCTGAAGCCTTATAACATTTTTTCCGAATTCTTCTGGGTTCCCAATTCCATATATACAACTCACCGAGGCTACTACAATTACATCCCTACGGCCACTCAATAGTGACGAGGTAGCACTCAAACGGAGCTTTTCAATTTCTTCGTTTATTGAAAGATCTTTCTCACTATAAAGGCCCGTGGTCGGTAGGTAAGCTTCAGGCTGATAGTAATCATAATATGAGATAAAATATTCTACCGCATTGTTGGGAAAGAATTGTTTGAATTCTCCATAAAGTTGAGCCGCTAGAGTCTTGTTATGACTGAGGACTAAGGTAGGCTTATCTACTTGTTGAATAACATTAGCAATACTGAATGTCTTACCACTACCGGTAACTCCTAGTAAAGTCTGATAAGGTAAGCCAGCTTGAATGCCTGCTGTTAATTGTTTAATGGCTTCAGGTTGATCGCCTGTAGGTTGGAATTTGGAGGTAAGTTCAAAAGACACGCCCTAAACTTACAACTTTATGAGTTTTAACTAGTCCAAATTTCCCAAGCTTTTTCAGCTTGAAGTTGCAGCATCTCCAGCCCATTTTTAACCTGTGCACCACGGAGTGCAGCAGTTTTCATTAGGGTGGTTACCATGGGGTTGTATACAAGATCATAAACATAATGAGAGGAGCTGATTTGATCATAAGACAAATCAGGCAAAGATGCTACTTCTGGAGACATTCCTAGGGGCGTGGTATTAATAATCAAAGGGTATTCTTCCAAATCCTTTTCTTTAAGATTGTCATAAGATATAGCGGATGCGGTAGCCGTTCTACTTACCATCAGCAAGTCTATTCCAAGGTCTTTTAAAACAGCGTTAACAGCGGCTGCAGCACCCCCTGTCCCTAAAATCAAACATTTATGAGGTTTGAACTCATCGAGCCAATGCACCAAGGAAATTTTAAACCCATAGTAATCCGTATTAAATCCCCTCAATAGGCCAGATGGGCCTATTTTTATGGTGTTCACAGCTCCCACCCGTTGTGCCTCATCACTCAGGCTCGAAAGGTAAGGTATTACCGCCTTTTTGTACGGTAAGGTTACATTAAGCCCCACCAGTTGCGGGTATTTGGCAAGTAACAACTCAAGGTCCTCAATGAACTTTAATTCAAACAGCTCATATTTAAAATTTTCAAGATTCAATTCTAAAAACTTTGCGGAAAAATAGTCTTTGGAAAAAGAGTGTTTAACAGGCCTACCAATCAGCCCTAGTAAATTTTCCTTAGCTCCGGTCATTTTTTTAAACCTTTGGCAGCTTTTTCTATAATCACTACTAGGGCTATTCCCAGGGTAAAAAATAAAATTGAAGCGTAAAGATGAGGCTCTTGTCCTAAAGTTTGAAAAGTGGTTGGAAGAACATTGTCCTCTACCAGTGGTCTGGATTCTCCATGTCGATCAACAAAGGTCAATAACGTTTCCTTCCAAGGCCAAACTTTATTAAGTGATCCAATCATAAAGCCCGCAAGCGTAGCAAAGGTGATGTTGCGATATCGGGTAAGTAGCCAGCTGATAGCCCTTGAAAAAGTCAATAAACCCGTAATACACCCCAAAATAAAAACCAGTAACACTGGAATATTAAATTCTTTAAGAGCATTTACAATGAAGTGGTATTTTCCTAGAATTAGCAGTATGAAGCTGCCCGATATTCCCGGAAGTATCATGGCGCAAATTGCAATTGCGCCAGATATGAATATCAGAAAGTAGTTGTCTGGGGTTTCAGTAGGCACGGCCTTGGTCAAGAAATAAGCACTTAGAATCCCCAGGATAAAAAAAACAACCACCGTGACATTCCATTGTTTAATGTCCCGGCTAACTATTAATGAGGAAATAAGTATTAATCCAAAAAAGAACGACCACAATTGAATGGGGTGGTTTTCCAAAAGGTAACTGATGATACGTGCTAGTGAGATTAGACTTACCCCAATTCCAAAAAGCAGTGTGATGAGAAAACCGCCGTTAATTTTAATCCAAAACCCCTGAAAATCTCCTTTCAGAATTAATTTAGCGGCTGTTATATCTACGGACTTAATACTTGTAAGAAGCTCCTCGTATATCCCGGTGATAAAGGCTATAGTACCACCTGATACTCCGGGTACAATATCAGCACTGCCCATTCCTACTCCTTTGAGGAACAGCGCGATAAATTCTTTCAATGGTTTCAAAACAAGCTACTTATACACCAAAATCGGCATTATTAATAAAATGACTAAATGTGTCGCCCCGTAGCCCCAATCGGATAGTTTCTAGAGGTATGACCTCATTTGGTGCAATGTTTCCCAAATTGACATTGGCCCCACAAAGTTTTATGAACCAAACCTGTTGGGACTTTTGTGGAGCTTCCCAAATGATCTTTTCAAAAGGAATCTTTGTTAAAATCTCCTGAACCAACCCACTACGCACTTCTCCAGTGGATCGGAACAAACCCACATTGCCTGCTTCCCGAGCTTCTCCAATAACTTTCCAAGCGCCTGCATCAAGTTCCGCCTGCATCAATTTGATCCATTTATAAGGAGGAATGATTTTTTCTACATCTTTGGACCCAACTTCAGAAAGCACCGTTACCTGGGAGCTCAGTTGATGAATGAAATCGCACTTCAGTTGGTGATCAAGCTCAATAGAACCGTCGGATACTTCAGCAAAAGTCATTTCATACTTATCCAATATCTTCCGATAATCTTCAAACTGATTCCGTACCACAAAGGCTTCAAATAGCGTACCTCCAAAATAGGTAGGGATGTTGTGGTCTCGATACCGCTGGAGTTTTTCTTTAAGATTGGGAGTCACGTATGAGGTTCCCCAACCTAATTTCACGATATCCACATGATCCCCACAAAGCTCCAAAAAGTCATCTATTTCTCTAAGGCTCAATCCTTTATCCATTACCATGGTATAACCGAACTGCCGAGGCTTTTTGGTTCTTTCTGGAATGTTGTTCAGCTTATAATTCATACTATTTCTCAGGTCTGTATTGGTCAATGATTTTAATTAAAGCTTTTTGGTTAATGAGCTTTGGGTAAAATTCGAAAAGCTCCTGATGCTTTTCAAAGTCCAAAATTAATGCATTTTCTAAATAAGCCAAGCCTTCCTTATATTTCCCGGCAGCAATAAAATAAGCAACAGCTCGATAGTATAGGCTGGCTGCTTCAGGATCTTCCTCCAATCCGTTAAGGATAAGCTCTATGGATTTTTGATAATCTCCCTGCTCATAGTACAAAAAGGACCAATTAAGCCAAATTTGAACGTTTTCAGGATCCAGTAGAGAAGCTTCACTATAAGCTTCCAGGCTTGAAACTAAATTGCCCACTTTAAATTCAGATTCTGCTAAGGCCAACCAGTAAGTTTCGTTGTCTGGATTTAGTTTTAAAGCCTTTTTGTAAAAATGGGTGGCTTCATACCATTTGGTTTGAGCGTTTAACGACTTTCCCATGCCAAAAAGAGCTTCATCGTAAAAGTTGTCTAGTTTATAAGCTTTGCGGTAATATTTTAAAGCCAAATCGAAATGTTCCAACTTTTCATAGGCCTCCGCCATACAGAAATAAGTTTCCGCGGAAGGCCCCTCAAGATCTGCAGTAAGCCTGTAAGCGTTCAAGGCGTTTGAAAAATCACTTAAGCTCATGTAAGTGTTTCCCAAATTGAAGTGGGCAGAAGCGAAGTCATCTTTTATTAGTATGGCATACTGATAGGCGGAAATGGCTTTGTCATTTTGCCCCAACTTATGATAAATAATACCCAAGTTGTACCAGCCCAAATGAGAATAGGGGTCCTGATCGATGAATTTCTGGTAGTAATCCAAACTGTCATTTAAAGCTCCTACGATATCTAAACAGTATGCCAATTCATATAGCGCTCCGTCGTGTTGCAAATTGCTTTCTACGGCCAGTTTATAGGCTGCAATGGCCTGGTGGTACTCTGTAGCATGTTGATGAGCAAGCCCGATTTGATAGTAAATTTCATCTTTGTAGGTAGCGAAATCTAGTGCGTGTTCCAACGTTTGAACTGCGCGCTCATATTTGTCTGTAATGGAGAATATATGGGCTTGCAAGGTAAGTAATTCCACATCGTGCGGTTGTAGGGAAATGGCTTTTTCTAAGAGCTCTAAAGCTTCTGGATATTGATTTAAACTTGCCAGTACCTGACTTTTCATGGCAATTAGATCCACAGAAAAGGGGTAGAGTTCCAATCCGAAATCACACGTTTTTAAGGCCTTTTGAAACCGTCCTTGATCGCTGTAATAATTGAACAAGATTTCCAAGTCTTCAACTTCAAAGAAATAAGAAGTCTTTTTAGCTAAGTGATCTTCAAATAGCCGTACCAAGTCCTGGATTTTACGTCGTTTGGAGTTGTTACTCATTAAAGAAAGTTGTTTAATAGTGGCAATTCCATGGCCTTAGCAAAATACTTGCTGTCCAGTGTTTCGGTTATAGCTCTTAAATGCTTAATGTTGTGGCAATCGGTGCCTAAGAAGCTTATCACTTTTTCATCGATCAACATTTCTGCAAGCTTTCTGGCTTCTTTGCTGTAATAACCACTCAATGATATGGTGTTTAACTGCAACAGGACACCACGTTCAATTAGTTCCTCCAGCAGCTCGGGTTTATTTTGGGCAAAAACATATCTTTCAGGATGCGCCAATACCGGTTTTAAACCCTTGGAGATTATCTTAAAGATTCCTTCTCTGAGGTAAGCAGGTTCGTTGAGAAATGAAGTCTCAAAGAGCAAATAGTTATCACCAAAGGTTAACAGAGGTTGGTCGTCATCAAGCATCTGAATGAAATGCTCATCAAGGTAATATTCAGCCGCTGCTTCCACCTCCAAATCAATCCCCACGAGGTCCACTTTTTCTTGCAAAACCTTTACTCTTGACCTAATCCCTTCTGTAGTATTGGGATAAAAATCATGCATTACGTGGGGTGTGGTAATCACTTTTTGATATCCTAAATTTGACATCATTTGTAAAATCTCCAATGATTCCTCCACGCTTTGAACCCCATCATCAACACCAGGGATCAAATGAGAATGTACGTCCACCATCAATGGGCGTACACTTATATCTAACGTTTTTTTTCTAAATAGTGATAACACAGAGGCGTTTCTGTCAAATGTTACTCATAATACCCGCTTCCATAACCATAACCATACCCGTAGCTCCTTTTACTGTTGGTTTGGACGGAGTTCAATACTATTGAGAGATTACTAAACCTATTGGTTTTTGCCAACCTATTCAAGGAATTGACAAAGTCTTTTCTGGAATAATTAGCTCGAATTACATATATCGGAATGTCAGCTTTTTTCATAGCCAATATACCATCGGTTACGAGCCCTACTGGGGGAGTATCCAAAATGATTGTATGATAAGTTTTTTTTAATGTTTTAAACAATTTATCAACTTCTTCACCCATTAGTAATTCTGAAGGGTTAGGAGGGGTCGGCCCCGCAGGAAGGTAATGGAGGTTTTCCAACTCAGTTTCATAAATGCATTCTTTGTAGTTGTGCCGGTTAATTAAAATAGTAGATAGTCCTTTTTCAGAATTTGTATTTCCAAAGGCTGTATGGATTTTAGGTCTTCTCATATCCATGTCAACTAGCAACACCTTTTGCTTGGACAAACTAATAATACCACCCAGATTAATGGCCAGAAATGTTTTCCCTTCACCGCTAACTGTTGAGGTTACAGAAATGATCTTCTGATCTTTAGGAACTCTCAAAAATTCCATGTTGGTACGAATCGTGCGCAAGCTCTCACTTACTGGGGACTTAGGGTTTTTAGAAATGATTAATTTACTGACTTCCAACTTCTCTTTGCTGTAGTGTGGAACAATGCCAAGTATTGGTAAGGGCGTTAAGCGCTCCACTTCCGATTGACTGGAAATCTTGTTGTGCATCAGATAGCGCCCACCTACAAACAGAAAACTGAATATGAAACCGCTAACTAATCCAATGCCATATATAATAAGCTTGTTTGGTGAAACTGGGCCTCGGGGTAGAACAGCTCCTGATAAAATTACAAAGTCTGTCACTGTTCCGGCTTGGGCAATTTGAAAATCAGCCTTCAACTGCATCAAAGTGAGTAGAAACTCTTCATACAAGGTAAAATTTCGTTGATTGCTACTGAACTCAGTTCCTTTTGAAGGGAGCTGTCGCAGGCGACTATCCAGGGTTAATTTTTTAGAGCTTACCACCAGTTGCTCACCTTCCAACTCACGCTTGTACCCAGCAAGCAATCCGACAATGTTTTCTTTAGCTGAAGAAATTTCCTGATCTTTCTTTGTTACAGCAAAAGTATTTTCATTATAGGAAATCATGAGGATTTCACGCTGTTTAACCAATTCGTCTAGTTGTGTCAACGCGCCATTTACTTCTGGATTGTAGTGTGAATATCCTAATGGGGATTCACTAGCATCAGCATCAATTTGCAAATTGGTTTGTAGGTGATTTATATCTGTTAATTTCTTCTGGATCGCCAACCTCTGAGAGTCCAACTCAGAAATTGCCTTAATGGTATTACTGAGATCTGACTGGACATCTGTGGTTTTATTTTGAATTGTGAAACTCTCAAAGTAGCTTTCATAATCTTGCAACTTGTTTTGTGTTAGCAATAGTTGCTCATCCAAAAAGTCAATTTTTTGATGGTTGGCTTTATTTTTTTGTTCTTTAGTATAGGTTAAGTAGATGGTATCAATTGCATTTACCAAATCCCGGGCTTTGTACCTGTTATGATCTCTAAATGATATTCGGATGGTATTGGCCGTTAAATTAAGCGGTTCTACCACCAAGTTATCCTCTAAGTAACCAATCAAACTAGCTGCACTATTAATTTTGAAACTATATAACTGGCTAAGATTTAAGCTTTCAGGATCTTGATTCAGCAGTACTTTAAAACTGAAATGCTCGTTAGCAATGGTCTCTCCAAACCGATAAACGGCATTAGACTCGGCAGCTCCTTCAGGATAACCCAAAGTAAACTCTTTGTCATTTCGAATCGAAACGGTAAACGGTTTATCATAAACCCAACCATCCAATAGGTTATATTCCACCCTAAAGGGAGGGCTATGATACTTTTCGTCCTCTAAAATGTTTCCTACAGAGTAATAGCTAACCTCCAGGTCCAAGGTTTCAATTACCTTGAAGAAAAAAAGCTTTGATTTTAGAAGTTCTATCTCGCCAGAAAGGTTGGTGAGGTTCTGTTCCTCATTAATTTCCAAAAAGCCTAAGAGACTAGCATCATTCTTAATATTTAACTTTAAATCAGAGTAACTCTCAAAGAGTGGCTTAGTCCATCGAATGACCAGATAGGCC
>JAJCYK010000014.1 GCA_029262935.1 Cytophagales bacterium
TGGGTACTGTGTTTTGCGAAAGACCTGGTAGCGCGTCAAATTCTCCTAATATTCCAATGATAGGATGTCCCGAACCATATTCTGCTACTAGCGCGGTGGGTATTTCCGCTACTCCTTTTTTTACTGTAAATCCCTGTGAGGTAGCATAATCAGCCAAGGCCTGCGAGGATTGAAATTCTTGGAAGGCTTCTTCTTCAAAGCCCCAAATCTTATCGCTTAATTCCGTTAGAGCCTGGAATTTACTATCTACTGAAGCAATAACTGCCTGCTTATTCTTATTGATTTTTGGTTTTTTCTGCGCCTGAGAGTATTGAAAGGCTGCTGTTAAAATGATAAAGACAAGAATTGGTCGCATAGATTGGATATTTATTGTAACGATTGGAAGATAAGGAAAATCCCAGGAAAGTAAAATTGAGCCAGCTTAGGTTACTTATGCAAATGGTGTCAATTAAATCACGAAATCGTTAACTTATCAGTGGGTACTTGCATTAAGCGTTTTCAAAATTGCAGGTCTCAACTTAATCATATGAAGACATTCATGTTAGTTACCGCGTTATTGTTATCTGTGACCAAGTTGGTTTCACAGACTGAAGCAGACAGTCTCAAAGCAACCCTTCCTCAAATGCCTGCTGATAGCTTCAAAGTGAATACGTACAATCGCCTGGCCTATCTTCATACCTATTATCAACCGGCCCTAATAGAGGCTCGAAGTTACGCAGATAGTGCCCTCCAGCTATCGCAAAAATTAGGATACACGAACGGCCTGGCGAATGCCAAAAGAAGCCTGGGGTTAGTTGATATGAAAGAAGGCAATTTTAGCAGTGCTTTAAAACAATTAGAGGAATATCAGGACTTCTATGCTGCTACCGGAGATTCTGGCCGAATTATTAATGCGTTATACTCCATCGCTATAATCTATGGGTATTTAGGAAACTATCAGGAAAAATTAAGATTGCAGTTACACATGGTGCACTATCATGAGCAACGCAAAGACACCAATAACTTAGCTAGAGCTTTAATGAGTTTAGGCAGTACCTACTCCGCACTTGAACAATTTGACAAGGCCAAATTTGCTCACACTCAAGCTGCGAATATTTTCAAGAACAAAGAAAATAGCTTTGGATACGCCATGGCATTACAAAATCTGGCTAATGTATATCAATACATTCAAAGCTTCGATTCTGCGGCGTTTCTATACGAAGAAGCTCTAACTTTTATAAAGGATTTGGGTATCAAAGAAGAAGAAGCGTATATCATAACCAATCTTGGATCCTTATATCAAGAATTAGGACAAAATCAGAAAGCATTGGACTTTCAATTGGAGGCCTTAGTTATTTGGGAATCACTTAATCAACCAAAGGACATAGCGGAAGCTTCATATTATGTAGGACAAGCTTACTTGAAGCTAAAGAGTTATGAAGAAGCTTTCCGGTATTTACAGGTAGCTCTGAGGGAAAGTGAAGAGCTGGGACTAAAGCGCTTAACTGCAGACATATATGAAGCGTTATCTGAGCTTGAGGAAACAAGAAAGAATTTCCAAATGGCTCTGCATTACTCTAAATTTTCGAATCAACTAAATGATACTTTGTTTAGTGAGGAAAACACCCGACAGATCAACGAACTACAAACAAAATACGAAACCACCCAAAAAGACCAACAGATTACTTTATTGGCCAAAGAAAAGGAGATCCAAGAAAAAGAAACATCTCGCCAATCCACCCTGAAACAGGCGTTTATCATTGGAGGCGTCTTAGTAGCTCTTTTGGCCGGCTTACTTTTGTATAATTCCAGGTTACGGCTTAGAAACCAACAGGTGGTAGCTGCCAAGAACCAAGAAGTGAAAGAGGCCAATTTCCAACGTCAAGTAAGCGAATTGGAAATGAAAGCCCTACAAGCTCAAATCAACCCCCATTTTATTTTTAATTGTCTAAATTCTATCTACCAAATGATTTTGGAGGGTCAAGACACGCAAGCTTCTCGCTATCTTACCAAATTTTCCAAACTAATACGACTCATTCTGGAGAATGCCGAAAGCGCTGAGATCACCTTGCAGGAGGAACTAATGGTGTTGGAATCTTATATTGAGCTAGAAAAATTGCGTTTCCAAGGGAATATTGACTACCAATTAACGGTAGACAGTAAAATAGATCCTGAAGATACCTACTTACCTTCAATGGTATTGCAACCTTTTGTGGAAAATGCTATTTGGCACGGATTAATGCCTAAACCCGACCAAAAAAAAGGTTGTATCACCGTAGAAGCCACTAAAAGAGGCGACTTTTTAGTCTGCCAAATTGAAGACAATGGAGTCGGCAGGGCAAAGTCGCAAGAGCTTCAAAACCAATCCGTGTGGAAAAGTAAATCGCTGGGGTTAAAAATAACCGAAGAACGATTAAGCCTCCTGGATAGGGATTTTAACCGAAAACTCATTCAAATCACTGACCTCAAAGACTCTAGTGGGCAAGCCTCAGGCACCAGGGTAGAGGTTTCTATTCCTTCCTGACTATGATTCGAGCTATTCTTATCGATGATGAGCATTTTGGTCGACAGGCACTAAGCAAGGCCTTAGCCCAGTATTGTCCACAAGTAGCGCTGTTACAAAGTTGTGATTCACCGGAGCAGGGGATTCTGGCTATTCAAGAACATCTCCCGGACCTGGTGTTTTTGGATGTACAAATGCCTGGTATGACGGGTTTTGACTTATTGAAAAGATTGGAGCCGGTGGGGTTTGAAGTCATATTTATCACCGCTCATGACCGGTATGCTATAAAGGCCATTAAGTTCAGTGCGGTAGATTATCTTTTAAAACCCATTGACGTGGATGACCTTATGCAAGCCGTAAAACGGGTGGAGGAAAGAAAGGGTCAAGGAGGTACAGCACATCGCTTAGCATCAGTGATTCATAACCTAAACTACAAAACAGAAGGCATTGATAAACTGGCCGTACCTACCCTAGAAGGCATCGATTTTATAGACACAAAAGACATCATATTCTGTCAAGCTGATGGTGGGTACACGACGGTGTTTCTGCTGGACCAAACGACCAAATTAATATCCAGGACCTTAAAAGAATTCGAAAACCTATTGGTCGATTCCGGGTTTTGTCGGGTGCATCATCGCTCGCTAATCAACATGCGTCACATCAAAAAGTACAT
>JAJCYK010000015.1 GCA_029262935.1 Cytophagales bacterium
TTGAGTAAGGTAGATTTCCCTACTCCGGAGTGACCAGACAATAAGGAGGTCTTACCCTTCAACAAAGGAAGTATGTTGTCGAGCCCCTGTCTTTTGGTAAAAGATGCAGCTAAACAGGTATAACCTAGGCCTTTATAAAGATCCATAAAATAATTCACCTCTCGCTGATACCTATTGTTAAGGAGGTCTAGCTTATTAAATATTATTAATACTGGAATCCTAAAGGCTTCTGCAGATACCAAATATCTATCGATAAAACCTAAAGAAGTTTTAGGCTGCTTCATTGTTGCAATCAATATGGCTTGATCGATGTTAGAGGCCAGAATATGACCAATTTCCGGATGTTTGATAGAGGTTCTTATCAAATAATTGTCACGAGGATGGATGTCCGTGATAACAGAAGCCTCCTGTTCAGGGTCTAAATGTACGGTTACTCGGTCCCCAACAGCGATGGGGTTAGTAACTCTTAGCCCTTTGATTTTAAATATTCCTTTTAGACGACAATCATGAATATCACCTTGGGCATCACGTACCTGATACCAGGAACCCGTTGATTTTACGACAGTTCCCTCCATTACCCTAATAATTCCCTTTTGGTGTAATCCATGATAACTTCTGTGGCCCCGGTCTGCTCCATTACAAATTGGTGACATAGTTCGCTGACTTCACGATAACGATCAGAATTGCCTTTCAATTCGTTTAAGGCTTTTTGTATTTGCACTGTGTTTTTCACAGCTTGAGCTCCTCCCAGTTCCACGAGTTTCCGTGCTTCTCTAAATTTGGTGTAATTTCTATTTCCAAAAAACAAAGGCAATCCAAAAGTAGCCGCTTCTAGAATATTGTGCAATCCTTTGCCAAATCCACCACCGATGTAAGCGTAATCACCATACTGATACAAGTGGGAAAGTAAACCAACGGTATCAATTACTAAGACTTCAAATGATGCGGGATCCTTTACTTGGGTGTATCGCACCAGAGGTCTTTTTATTAATTGATCTATCTGGGACAGATGATGTTCATTAACTTCATGTGGGGCAATGATAAACTTGATGTCGGTTTCACTATTAATGATTGGGGCTAGTACCGTTATATCTTGAGGCCAACTACTTCCAACCACCATAGTTAGCTCTGCATCCTCTACAAATAAAGATACTATTGCATTGGCTTTACTATTCTCTGTTATATCCTTAACGCGATCCATGCGGGTATCTCCAGCAATAGTTACATTTGATATACTGAGTTGTGTCAACAAAGACTTAGAACTTTTATTTTGAACAAATAAGTGATTAAAATAAGTTAAGATTTTCCTAAATAAGTGACCGTAGGATTTAAAAAAGATCTGATCCTGAAGAAAAATTGCAGAACATAAGAGCACCGGTATGGCTTTGCTATGAGCTTCACTAAGCAGATTATGCCAGTACTCATATTTAATAATAAAAGCCAACTTTGGATTTACGGTCTCAATAAAGAATTTCGCGTTTGCAGGTGTATCAAAAGGAAGATAATGAACTGCATCAACATCAGGATAATTTTTACGGATCTCATATCCGGAAGGGGAATAAAACGTAAGCAGTATTTTATACTTGGGGTAGGAGCTTTTAATGGCTGTAATTAGAGGTCGCCCCTGCTCAAATTCGCCCAAACTTGCACAATGAAACCACACCACAGGTTGCTTGTTGCTCTCTAAATCAGTTTTTAGGTTATTTCTCCAATTTCTTCGCCCATCTACCATTTTACGGGCTTTTGAATTAAAAAAGCCTGCTACCCATAGCAGTTTGCTGAATAGAAAAATAGCGCAATTATAAAGGAATACTGACATCCGTAGTAATATATGAATCTGGGGCAAATATAGTAACACCTGAGTTGACTATATTTGATTGCCACTTAATTAGCTTTCCAGCACTAACTTTTAACGAAAATGAATCAACTACTAGCCAATGAAATGTTGCGGGAATGGACCAAGGGAGATAGTCTACTGAGGCATGCGCAAACCGTAAGCTGGGTGATGCAGGCCTATGCTATAAAATTTGGCGAAAACGAAGATATATGGGCCTGTACCGGATTACTTCACGATGCTGATTACGAAGCCTTTCCGAAGGAACACCCAAATCGTATTGTGGAGAAATTAAGAGGACTAGGGGAAGAAAAAATGGCTCATGCAATTTCAGCTCATTATACGAAGTGGGGAGTACCCTATGAAACGAAGCTGGACAAAGCATTATTAGCTTGTGATGAGCTTACAGGATTTATCGTGGCCTGTGCACAGGTTAGGCCACAAGGCTTATTAGGTTTGCAGGCAAAGTCAGTACGAAAAAAGTTAAAGCAAAAGAGTTTTGCGGCCAAAGTCGAACGTGATGAAATCTATGCTGGAGTGGAATTATTGGAGGTTGAATTAAATGAGCATATTGATTTTATCATAGATGTATTACGAAATCACGAAAGTGAACTGAATTTATGAGACGTATATTGACTGTATTATTAGTTTTGGTTGGAGGATTAACCTTGCAAGTACAAGCGCAAGATGATCTGGATCAATTTTTAGAGGCCAACATACAAGACGCTGGAAAACTAACTGCAAACTATGCTTCTCCTATTATAAAAGGAGTGGGGTTTGGCTTAAATAACGGGTGGTACAACACCGCCAAACCGCATAGCATGGGTTTTGATCTTACAATAACTGCTTCCGCAGCTTTTGTTCCAGACAAAGATCAGTTCTCTACTTTCATTGCTAGTGAATACCAAGATTTACAACTTGTGTCACCCGCAGACGGCCGAGTGCCTACAGTCTTTGGCCCCGAAGATGTAGAACCTCAATATTTAATCCCCAGCACCTCCCAGACTTTTACGGGACCGGTGGGTAATTCCTTAAAAGACGAAATAGGTTTTAATGCTGTACCTGTACCCATGATAACATTAGGCATAGGAGTCATTCCCAACCTTGACATAAAGGCCCGTTTTTTGCCAATTACGGATTTTAGTGATGATGTAGAAATTAAGATGTGGGGGGTTGGCGTATTGCATAAGTTAAATCAATACTTTCCTATGGGCGATCAACTCTTAGTGGACATAGCTTTATTTGGAGGTTATACTCACCTTAGTTCTGCCCTGGCCTTAGATACTAGCTTTCCCGGCTCAAATCAAATTGGAGCCTATGATATAAATGCCTGGACCCTTGAAGGTGTGGTTAGCTATGACCTAAAAATATTTACCTTTTATGGTGCCCTGGGTTACAATCAGGTGCAGTCCGATTTAAAAGTTCTTGGCAACTACGAGGTCAATTCAGAAGTACTGGTTGACCCCATTCAGGAGGAATTTCAATTTAGTGGTTTAAGAGCTACTGCAGGTTTTAGAATCAAATTAGCCATAGTCACTCTACATGCAGATTATACTTTGAATGACTATCGCGCGTTGACTGTTGGATTCGGGATCAACGTGCATTAGGCTTTCAAATTACACCTCCCTACGTTAGTATTTATCAGTATGGTATCCAGGTGTCCTAGGAAAAGTCTATAGATATAGTATTCCCTTTTTCGTTATTCTGTAGCGATGTCACTTTATTAGTGCACTTTCCAAGTACAGGACCTAGGGCATTGGGTTCCTGGGTTTTTTCGAATTGACCATATTGGAGTTGAGATCCTTCCCTTAATGGTGTAAAAAAGAAAAGCCCTCTAATTAAAGAAGGCTTTTCGGTAAAAGTGTTAAACAGGTGTATGAATTGTGTGTTATGCATTCATATATACAGGACGGAGCCTACAGGTAACCCCTATTGTATAAAAAAGTAACCTTATTGGGAAATATTATTGCTAACTACTTGATTATCAGTGCTAAAAATTGATAACTTTTTTTGTTTTATTTCTACAAAATCGTGTTCAGAGCCGGAGGTAGCTA
>JAJCYK010000016.1 GCA_029262935.1 Cytophagales bacterium
TCCAAATGCTTAAAAGCGGTTATTTGACCTTTGAAAATAAAAAGGCTCTCGTTTTCTTCTACACTGGCGTTAATCGCTTGGGTCCATTGTAACCATATAAATCGAGGGCCCTTTTCCATTTGATCCATTTCGTTTAGCATAACCGTATTATGGGACCTCGTGCCGCTGAAGTAGCGTTGCCATTGAGGGTCAGTATTATAACCATAACTTCCAGCATCCCGAAGGACATTTACTCCATCATACCATATATCTAAGTGCAGATTATCAGCTTGAGATGGCCGAAATTTATGATTTCCACAACGTATAAAGGTGTAACTACTGCTATCTCTGAAGCCATAGTAGCCTCCATCGGGAAATGCAAAAGTACCCTTAGAGGGTGTGAAATGCTCCTCAGTTTCATTGGGAGTAACACCGGTCCAATATAAAGCCTCCTTAGCTGCTTCGGTTTGGAATATTGTTTGATTATTTAAACAAGCGTTTAGCGCATTTAATTGGGGGCGATAATCTCTATAATTTCCTTCAGACATTGGGAAAAACCAAGCCCCATCATTTGCTCCGTAATTTGGTAAAAATCCATTGGGTTGTATATGGGTCAATAAAAAGCTTAGAGATTTATTTGCTTTCCTGATCACCGCTGAGTTAATATTGACATTATTCAATTTTCCAATAGTTATAAACCAAGTTAACAGCTGAATTACGATTCTCTGATAGTTCATGGAAAATTGCAGATAACTGCCGTCCTCAAACACTTGGTAATGCAATTCTTCCTCAAACCATTTTTTTCCCTCCTCTTTCCACCTGGCAGCATTCGGTAATTTTGGTAGCAAGGTGCCCACAACAAATAAGCTCATGGTTTCTGTGAGGGTGTGATTATTACGTACTGCTATTCGTGAAAAGCTAATATTCTTGTAAACATGATCCATTTGCCAATAAATGTGGTGGATTATTTCATCGAAAATGGCACTTGTTAAATTTGGACTACGCTGGTAATAGTATAAGGCAAACAACCAATTCAGAACTCTTATTGCAATTTCTTGACTGCATTTGTAGTTGGGTCCAGAGTTAATTTTATTAGCTTTTATCCAGGACATTATTTCCTCAAATACCCATTTACTTTGGTCCTCCCCCGTATATCTGTCATACCGAATCAAGACATACAAATAAGTAAACCTAGACCTTTCCCATAGATATTTGATATCGCCTTCCTGGGTTGAAAAATCATTGACTTTTGTCCAGTGAGCGGTACTAGAATAAGTAAACCTCGTAATTGGATTCGTCAACCAATGGTTTCTTTCAAATTTAATCCATTGATCTGAAAAAAACTGGTATTCTCCGTTTCGGATCCTATGCACTTTTTGTTTTATCAGGTTTAGCACGGAGTCGCTGGGGTGAAAATTTTCTTTAGGCCATTGAAAAAAGTTTGCGGGAGCCTTTCTCCAATCCTCCAGGTTTAGGAGATGGTGTTTCTTGGGATTCTGTGGATAACTATATTGCAACATTCCAAACCTTCGCTTCAACTCATAAACTATTCTGAAACACAAGTAGCCCCAGCCCATGTTTCGTAAGACATTCAGGAACATTTTAATATTTGATATCACTCTGTATTGTGGTTAGTGACAAAGCTTGAATTTAGACATTTACCCAGTTATTGTTTTTTAAGCTATCTAAGGCACGTAAGCTGGTTAATGAAGTATTGACCAATGACTCAAATGGTATGACACTATTTTGCCCGTCCAATATGCCCTTAATCAATTGATCAAATTGGGTTTTATGGCCTTTGTCCTGGCTTCTTGTGTAGTTGTATTTTTTGCTAAACCCAAACGTTTTCAAGCTTCTAAAATTGTCCAGAACCAGCGTCTTACTTTGGTAATACACCTCCAATCTTTCTTTGGGATATGCCTTGCTTCCGTTAGAAAAATAATTAATAACTGCATTGGTGCCGTTTTGATATCGCAATAGTATGCTAGCGTTATCCGTATTTGCTTCAGGTTCTGGCCCTAAGGAATTCATACAAACCGCCTGTACTGTACTTTCACAAAGGTACGAAGCCAGATCAATATGATGACAAGCCTCCCCAATGATTCTACCTCCGCCTTGAAACATATCTTGTACCCAAGACTCAGACGGAATAAACCCAGCGTTCATATTGATTACAATATTCATAGGGCCGGGTTTATCTCCAAGAAGAGCTTTAATCTCTTGGGTTAATGGCGCAAATCTTCTATTATAACCAACCGTCAAGGAACAATTCACATGAATGTTGTAGGCTTTTATGATTTGGTTAAGTTCATCATCGTTTAGAGCCAGCGGTTTCTCTACAAAAACATGTTTACCAGCATTTAAACTATCTATAGTCATGGCAGCATGCAAATGATGTCGAGTGGTAATTAATACTAAATCCACCTCCGGGTCCTGAAGCATCTCTTCGTACTTTGTAGTGGCTTTAGCAATCCCATGTTTTTTTGCTAAACTAGAAGCACTTAGACCATTTGCGGAGGCAATATATTTTATCTTCGAAACATGCTTTTTTAACGCTGGAAGCATGGTCATTTTGGTAAAATTCCCTGCACCAATTATTCCCATCGTAGCGGAAGATTTTCCAAACTCTTTTTTTGAACCTATATTGATAGATGGGGAT
>JAJCYK010000017.1 GCA_029262935.1 Cytophagales bacterium
ACGGTTCTATGGTCCGTCCATAGGACTTTTTTATTTTTATCCAATAAGGTCATCTCCAAATTAATTGCAGTGACCTTCTTTTGGTGGTTTTTTATGGTTACCTCCAAGTCCAACAGCCCATTCGCATAGATGGAGTCCAGAGTGGTTTTAGCGAATACATCGAAAACCTGTACCTCGGGCACGGAATAGATAAAAACCTCCCTTTCTATTCCACTGATACGCCAAGTATCTTGACCTTCCAAATAAGAACCGTCACTCCAACGATAAACTTTAACAGATAAATCATTACTTCCAGTTTTGACATAAGGTGTGATGTCGAATTCTATCGGAGTTTTGCTTCCTTTGGCGAATCCTACTTCTTGGCCATTGACCCATAAATACATGGCTGAACGTACTGATCCGAACTGTAAAATTATCCTGCCATTTTCCAACCACCCCTCAGGTAATTGAAATTTGCGTTTGTAGGATCCTATCGGATTATCCAAAGGGGTATAAGGTGGATTAGGTTCGAAAGGATATTCCTCGTCGAGATAGTAAGGAGTTCCGAATCCTTGGGCCTCCCAGTTACCCGGAACTGTTATATCCGGTAATTCATCAGTATTAAAGTCTGATTTATAAAAATCATCTATGGTCATATCCGGGTTGTCCGCGTAGTGAAACTTCCACACACCGTTTAGTGAAAGAAAACGATTGGAGTTGTTCCTGATATCCTGTAAGGCCAACTTCTCATTTTCAAAAGGGAAAATGGTAGCATGTGGATCCAACTGGTTTTTTGATAGAATCTGTGGATTATAGATGGCCTCAGGGATACCTGTATTAGTGGTACCGCAAGAACAAATGATAAACACCAATACCCAGTAGAATCCCGTAGTTTCCTTATAACAGCTCATAATCATTTCTCTATAAGTAGCAAAAGATGGGCTGCAGACCGATTAAAATATTGCATGTTGAGCCCTTTTCCTTAATTCTTAACCTCATATTTAAACTTTCGATTAAGCACATGTAGTTTTATTCGATCATTGTTGTACACACTTAAAACCCCTTTCCCCCCGGATTTAAGATTAATCCATTCTAAGTCCCTTAGATCACCGGACAAATAAAGACCTGATTGTCGATTACTTAATGGGGTGAAATCTCCTTTCCCGTTTCCTAAAAGTACAGTTCCAACGCCTGCATCATTTCTGGTAGTTTCCACCTCAGCTTGATGGTTATTTCCAGCCATGAATATGTCTAGGAATTGATCATTGTTGAAATCATGGATCAGCATTTGATTGACGCACGAAAACTGGGATTCTCCGGGCAAGGCTTTCATGCTGAACTGCTTGTTTCCTAGATTTTCCAAATAGGTTGAGGCAAAGGTGGTGACTTCATATTTTAAAGCTTTTTGCAGATCATATTCCCCGTAGACCTCTTCTAGGGTAGCATTTGCAAAGTCATGAAATGTGGCAAACCTGTTGTTGATATCTGGTATTTGTTGGGAGGAACATTCTTTTCCTCTTAGGGGATATAGATGGCCTCCGTTGTAGTAACCCAACACAATATCATGATGGCCATTGTCATCTAGATCGCCGGCGTAAATTTTAAAAGGCTCAAGATTGTTGGCACTGTATTTATAATTAAGCCCGTTATTACCAACTACATAATCCAGGTCGCCATCAAGATCGAAATCTCCGGACTTTATGGAATACCACCAGCCTCTGGAAGATTCTGTGCCGGTGACTTTCTTATCAATGGAGAAGTGCCCCATAACATTTTCCAAAAAGGTGATTGGCATCCATTCTCCTACCGCTATTACATCGGGATCACCGTCTTGATCGTAATCCGTCCAAATCATATCGGTTACCATACCCAAATCAAATATGTGGCTAGGAGTAGTGGTAAATTCACCGCCTTCATTGGTCAGTATTCTTGAATTGGCGGGGTAGGGGTACTTGCCAGGGGTTTGCCTGCCCCCGACAAAAAAGTCCATGTCCCCATCTTTATCAAAGTCACAAGCACTTACTCGAAAACCGCTTTCGTGCATGTTAGGTAAGGCATTGCCGTTGATAAATTGGCCCTTTTTGTTTAGATATAGCCTGTCTTGTAGCATAGGACTGCCCGGGTCATATTCATTGCCACCACTGACCACATAAAGGTCGTTATCTCCGTCTCCATCAACATCAATGAACAGGGCATCCATATCTTCAAAACCACGATCTCTAACTAAAGCGGCTTGTTCTGTTTTTACAAAAGTATTGTTTGCACGTTGCACATAAATAGAACCAGTCTGATCTTTGGCGCCAGCAACAAAAATGTCATCCAATAGATCTCCGTTAACGTCTCCTACTGTGATGCCAGGCCCTAATCTACTCATGCGATGTGGTAACAATGCCTCTCGTTCAAAGTCATCAAATGTGTTTTCCCGATGTCTATAGTTTAAACCCAAAGGGATCGTTTCTACTGAATCAAAAAGGGTTATCACTAAGGAATGGACAGACTTTCTCGGCTTGGCATCAGCATAACTTAATTCAAGTTTTTGGTTAAGAACCACATGATATAAAACCTGATACTTGCCATCTGGCCAGGTTATCTGCAGACTATCTACTTGAGAATCGTGCGGCATACCAAAGTGCAAGATGGGTTCAACAGAAGACTGAAATCCTCTGGTGTAAAACAACTCTCGGACCTGGAGCTTTTCTCTTTGGTACAAAATGACCTTAGCACCGATGCCATGCGAATTTCCAGGAGGTCCATGTAGTTTTATTTTTAAGAATGAACCTAGACCCTGATCAATAGAGTTGTTTTGATAAATAAAGGGTGGCTCGTCAATGTTATTAGTGATTAAATCCAAATCTCCATCATTGTCCAAGTCTGCATAAGATAGACCATTGGAAAAGGAAGGAAGATGGATGCCCCAGGCTTTGTTCTTTTTTTCAAACCTGAGTCCATCAATGTTCTTAAAGACGTAATTTTCCAGGGATTTTTGAGGAGTACTGGCGACTAACGTTTCAATAAGCTCTTTCCGGTTTATCTGGCTGTTTTCTTCGGCCTCCTTGAGTTTCTTGGCTTTTAGGTTTTTAAAGTCATTGTTCCTGAAATCTCTTTTAAGCCCATTGGTTATAAATAGGTCTTGAAGACCATCTAAATCCAGATCCATTATAAGCGGTGCCCAACTCCAGTCTGTATTCGATACCCCAGAAAATCTAGCAATTTCACTGAAATGAAGCTGACCTCGATTGAGCTGCAAAGTGTTGTGCATATACTGATAGTGAAATCCATTTTTTACATGATTGTAAAACAGCTCAGTATCCATTCCACTCATGCTAGTTTTAATACTGTAATTGTCCTCTGACAACATGTCTAATACGGCAATATCCATCAGCCCATCATTGTTAATGTCGGCTATGTCCGTGCCCATGGAATAGTTAGACAGATGCCCAAAACTAAATTTAGCTTGTTCTTTGAAAGTGCCATCTTTTTGATTGATGTACAAAAAATCGTGTTCGGAGTAATCATTGGCTACATAAAGGTCTACCCAGCCATCGTTGTTTATATCGCTAGCAGATACACCCAATCCGTAACCCAGTTCATTGGAAATTATGCCTGCTTGCAAAGTAACTTCAACAAACGTTCCTCCTTCATTTTTGAATAACTTGTCACCCACATTTGTATCCTTCGTATTTCTGATTTTGTCCAACTCAAAATAGGGTTGAACATAAACGTTGTGATTTAGAAGATACATATCAAGGTCATTGTCTTGATCGTAATCAAAAAAAAGAGCTTGAGTCCCATATCCTACATCTGCTAGACCTAATTCTGACGCTTTATTTTTATAGACCGGCAAATTGTTACTATCAAGCTTTTCTGAAATGAAAAACAAATTTGCCCTTTGATCTTCAGGAAGCTTACCTGAACGACAAACGTAAATGTCCATTATACCGTCACTATTGAGGTCAACCATGGTGGAGCCTGTAGTCCAACTTGGCGAATCTCTGATACCTGATCGATCGCTAATATCTTCAAATTGAAAATTGCCAAGATTAAGGTA
>JAJCYK010000018.1 GCA_029262935.1 Cytophagales bacterium
CCAAATATTGGTTTGATTTACCCGGTAAAGTTGAGAAACCTGAGGATGGAAATTATCGTAACTCAGCTCAAACTTTATGTAGTTCCAAATGAGCAAACAGCAGGCAATCCCAATGGCCAATCCGAGGATATTTATAGCGGAAAACCCTCGATGTTTCCACAAATTTCGCCAGGCAATAATCAAATAGTTTTTTAACATTTCATTGAGTTTTTAAGGCATCAGCGGGATTGGCTATGGCGGCTTGAAAGGTTTTGTAACCTACCGTTAACCCCACCAGGAGGAGTGAAACTATTGCGGCTGTCAAGAAAACCTCAACTTCAAGATTCACTCTGTAAGTAAAATTCTCCAACCAATTCTTCATTATGTAATAGCTGATTGGTATGGAAACCAACAAGGCAAAACAGGTAACTAATATGAAGTGTCTGGACAACAGCAATACCACATTTGAAGTGGTTGCTCCCAACACTTTACGAACGCCTATTTCTTTAAACTTACCTGCCGTGACAAAGGTAATTAGACCAAGCAAGCCAATGCAACCAATAATGATTGCAAGAGTGGTAAAGACTTTAAATAAACTAGAGAGTTTTTGTTCTGCATTGTAGAACTCGGTTATGGTTTCATCCAAAAATTGATATTCAAATATATAATCTGGATAAATTTTGGTCCATGCTTCATCGATATTTGCAATAGTTTTGGAAATATCCGGCCCGGCAACCTTCACGCCACCCATCATGTATCGATTCGCGCCCACTAAAAAAATGCACGGTTGAATTGCATGATGTAGTGAACTAGCATTAAAGTCTTGCACAACACCTTGAATGGGGGCTTCGACTCCCCAGAAGGTAATGTATTTCCCAATGGCCTGCTCGCTGCTAGTAAGACCCATAGATGTTACAAAAGACTCATTCACCAAAAACATATTGGCGCTGTCGGATGGTGGTAAATTGTCGCCTGCGCTTAGGGGTATCTCGTAGGTTGTCAAAAAGTGCTCATCAATAAATTTGACCTGCGTATAGGCGGTCAGCAGATCTTTCCCATTGTCAAAGGTAAAATCACCTGCCCAGCTATCGTCTGAGGCAGCACCGGTGTTACTTAAACTATAAGCGTTTATGCCGGTTTGCCCATTCAATGACTGCGCTATCAGTGCCGCTTTACTGGCATTTTGTACAGGTAAAGGGAACTCTATAATGGCCTCTTTATTAAAGCCCATGGAAGATTTTTGAAAATAATCCAGTTGGTTAGTGACCACCAAAGTACATATTATAAGAGCTTGAGATATAACCAATTGAGCGGTCACCAAAGTGGTCCGTAAGGAGAATCCTGATTTTGAAGAAACGTTAATAGAGTTCTTAATTGCCTCAATTGGCTTAAAGCTGGACACTAAAAAAGCTGGATATAGGCCTGCCAAAATACAGACAAGAATCAATACGGCAATTAAGAATAGTGCCAGGCTAATAACTCTGACAAGATCAAAATCAAGACCATATCCCACCAAGTCTTCTACTAAAACGAACCCCAGGCGCATCATGATCACAGCCCCTAGAACCGCTAGGGTAGTAACCAGGAAGGTCTCACCCAAAAATTGCCAGATCAGTTGGGCACGCTGACCTCCCAAGACCTTTCTCACACCGATCTCCTTGGAGCGTTGCGCCGCCAAAACCGTATTGAGGTTAATAAAATTAATACACGAAGTGATGAGTAAAACTAGCCCGATAAACCCCATGGCCCATAGGGACTTCTTAGATACAACCCGACCACCAAAAGTTGAAAACCTGATGTCATAATGCACATCACCAAGTGGTTGCAAAAATAACCTTACCTGTTTAGCATAATCTTCGTGCCAGTGGTTGCCGAAATAAGGTTCCAGCTGTTTATTCATGTAAGCCAGGTCATCCTGGTTTTTCAACTTTAAATAACAATGCACACGCCCGGAGCTGGCATCCCAACCTTCCCAACCACGTTTATCTTCTTCACCCAAGTTTATGGAGATTAACATGTTAAAAGGCAGGTCGGTATTTTGTGGTGCATCTTTCACGACTCCAGTCACCCTTAAATCGAGGTTGTTGTTAATGTTAATTATTTGATCCAGCGGGTTTTCGTCACCAAAGTATTTTGTGGCCAGGCTTTCAGAAAGTACTACGGTCTTTTGCTCGGACAATGCCGACTGAGGGCTTCCCAACACCCACTGGTAGGGAAAGATTTGGAAATAGTCCGGGTCTACATATGCAATGCCTCGCTCTTCCTTATATCGGTTAACTTGTTTATTGCGGACAATATTAACAATCGGGCTTTGAACATTGGCGTCAACTATGGTTAAGGCCTCAATTTGGTTAAAATCTGCCCGTACAGTTTCCGGTAAAGGATAAGGCATGGCTTGAGTAAACCGACGGTTGCCGTGCGCATTGTCTTCCATAACTATGCGAAAGATATTATCCGATTCTGGGTGATGTCCGTCAAAACTTAACTCGAATTGTACCAGTAAAAAGACCATACAAGCGCCAGCAATACCTAAGGCTAACCCAACTATGTTCCACAATGAAAACCCTCGATGTTTCCACAAATTTCGCCAGGCAATAGTCAAATAGTTCTTTAACATGGCTAGTTGTTTTTCAAAGTACTCGCTGGGTTAACAGATGCAGCACGCAATGCCCGATGCCCCACAGTCAATAGTCCTACCGCAAGAGCCAAGCCTAGTCCCCAAAGAAATTCACTAATGCCTATTGAAACTTTATAAGCAAAATAGCTAAGCCAATTGCTCATGGCAATCCAGGCAATGGGTATGGCAATAAGAAAGGCAACTATGATTTGATTTAGAAAAGATTTAGATAAGTGCAGGAAAAGATTTGCTACTGAGGCTCCAAGCACTTTTCTAATACTTATTTCTTTGGTTCTTCTACGAATGATAAAAGATGCTAGCCCGAACAGACCCAAACAGGCAATAAATATGGTAAGCGCGGCTCCTATAGTAAACAGGCTTTGGGCCCTTTTGTCTGCTTGATAAAAACGGGCCAGTTGCTGGTTAAGAAAATGCAACTCCATAACTGTAGTATTATCAAATTTCTCATGCACTTTATTAATCGCAGCGATGGTTTCAGTAATGTTGTTAGCTGAAATTTTTATGCTGAAATAATCAACAGATTGAATTACATTGGACCAAGAAGCCACTACCAAGGGAGCCACGTCCTCATGAAGGGATTGAAAATGGAAGCCTTCCAGTAATCCAACTATCTTATAGTTACCAGCTTGTGATATAGAAAGATATTTTCCAATGGGATCTTTTAAACCAAGCAGATCAGCCGCTTGTTGATTGATCAATACAGTGCTGGAGTCACTCAACCTGTTACCTGAAAAATTACGTCCTGCGAGCATATTCATGTCATAAGTAGCTACCATATCCTCATCAAAACTCATAAAATAGGTTTGAAGAGAATCTCCCAAGAGGGCATCGGTGCTGGCATAAATTTGTGCGATGTCCTTCCATTCACCAGGCACTCGGGAAGACGCAGCCACTTTTTCAACACCTGGTATTTGAGCAAACTCGTATTTCATTGTTTCAAAATTGCCCCGTACATTTCCGTTATTAATATCAACTACTGCCATGGCCTGATGATCGAATCCCAAGTTTCGATTTTGGATGTAATTCATCTGTTTGTTCGCAACAACCGTAGCCACAATCATCACGATAGAAAGGGCAAATTGAGTAACTACTAATCCTTGCCGAAGGTAAAGATTGCCCAGGCTGGTTTTTACCTCACCTTTTACTGTGGTTGAAGCGTCCAGTTTTGAGAGATATAAAGCGGGGTAAAGTCCAGAAAAGAAGCCAATGACCAAGGTAATAGCTAGTAATACCTGGGTAAGATCACCTACGGTACTTAAGTTAAAAACAAACTCTTTTTCAGTAATTTGGTTGAAGTAGGGCAACAAGAATTTTACTAACCCCATGGATATGAAAAACGCAATTAAGGCAATGATCATGGATTCACTTAGAAACTGTACCATGAGTTGCCATCTTTGAGCACCTGAGACTTTTCTAATCCCTATTTCCCGGGCCCGTTGGCTGGATTTCGCAGTAGCTAGGTTTATGTAGTTAATGCAGGCGATGATTAATAGAAACAAACCGATTGCAGCAAAAAGATACGTATATCGTATTTCACCTTTATTTGATTCTGCGCCAAATTCCACAGACGCAGATTGAAAATAGATGTCCTTAATGCTTTGAAATTCCAGATCACTACGATCCGCTTGATCGGGCCAGTAGCGGGCACTAAAACTTGAAGATTTCTCCTGTAAGGATTCAATGTCACTCGCTTGATTTAGCCGCAGGTAAGTAAAGGCCCCATACTGAGACCAATCTTGGTCGTACCTGAGGAAAAGGCTGTCCTGCAGGTTGCCATTTACTAATAGATCGAATTGCAAATGGGAATTGCTGGGTATGTCTTTAATTACGCCGGTAATAATAGCGTCACCAAAATTTTGGAATTCCATGACTTCTCCTATTGGCGTGGTCGTTCCATAATATTTTTTAGCCGTTCGCTCCGTTATCACTACGGCATTTGGTTGAGAAAAGCAGGTCTCTTCCTGACCGTGTACGAAGTCAAAGCTGAACATTTCAAAGAAATTGCTTTCAACCATAAAGTAATTTCTTTCATGTAGTTGCTCGTTATTAACTACTGTATTAAGGTGACCAAAGGGTTGGAACAAACGCGTAGTTTCTTCTACTTCTGGATAGTCCCGAGCTAAAGCTTCGCCTACTGGAGGGGCTGTTTGACCATAATATCGCGGTGCTTCTCCTGATTGATCCACTTCCACGACTCTGAAGATGTAATCCGAGTCCTCATGAAATCCGTCTTGCGTGAGTTCATGATTTATGAATAAATACAAGAGACAAGAACAGGTAATGCCAATGGTAAGCCCTAATATATTTATCAGAGAAAACATCTTGTTTTTATGCAGATTCCGCCAGGCAATTTTGAAGTAGTTCCTAAGCATTTAGTTGTGGTTTTGTATGTGTCTATTCATATCTTAAAGCGTCCACGGGATTCTTACGGGCCGCACGCCAACTGTACCAACTAATAGTAACCAATGTTAATCCTATGGCGATGCTACCGGCCAAAGCGAATACCCACCAGCTAAGTGAAGTTTTGTAAGCGTAGTTTTCCAACCAACTAGTAGAGAGATAGTAGCTAATGGGAAGTGCAATTACACAGGCAATGAAAACCCACTTGATGAAGTCGTAGTTTAGCAGACGTAACAATTGAAGCAGTGACGCACCGTTTACTTTTCTGACACCGATTTCTTTGGTCCGATTTAGCATTAAGTATGAACTCACCCCCAGCAGGCCTAAGCAGGTCACAAAAATGGCCAACATAGAGAACAACAAAACGATTTGTCGTAACTGGGCTTCTGCTTGATAATTTTTATTAAAATCGTCATTCAAAAAGAAATACTCAAAGGGCAGCGTGCCTGTCTGTGCATCCCATCTTGATTTTACCTGAGTAAT
>JAJCYK010000019.1 GCA_029262935.1 Cytophagales bacterium
ATACGGATGCCTGGGGTCCTCCGTAGGCACTGAGATTTCCGACAATTGGAACCTTAGCAATAACCGGTATATCCAGATAATGGGTGCGAAGTTTCATTTTTTGGGTATATGTTATAGGTTCAGTACCGTCGCCACCTTCCGTGAATTCGGTCTCAGTAGATGCCCCTTTTCCAGATACTGCCAGTCCAGCGGCTAGGGATACAGCTCCTAAGCAATCCGCGCCATCTAAGATGAAAAAACCTCCAAATTGATAACCTGGTAGACTCTCGGCATCATCTTCGGATATTAAACAAGCTCCTCCCATAGATCCGTAAGCCTCATATTCACCATTGTCTATTTGGAAGACACAGCAGCTACTGACACCTATGAGAGTCCAAGATAATGCGATTAAAATAACTGTTGCCCGCTTCATGTTTAGTTCTTTAAAGGTATGGCTGCGTATATTTGAATTACGCGGTTGTTGAGCTTGCCATAATTGTATTCAGGCTCAATACCGTCGCCACCACCGGTAAAGTCAGGCATCTCAGCAATATCCATTACTCCAAATTGTATGCGCGCGCCAATGTTAACCCGATTTACTAGTTGGTATGCGACGCCACACGCCAGCCCAAAATCAAAACCTTTTAACATGCGATGATCGTCAATGTTACGATCAATTTCAGTGCCGTAATAAGTTCCTTTGGCTTTACCACCGATTTTAACCCCAACATAAGGTCCAGCGTGAACTGATATGTTTTCAGTTAAAAAGTACCTGGCCAAAATTGGAACATTTATATAATGTAGGTGTTCGTTATAGTCCAAATTGCTAATAGAACTTTCTAAGTGGGCCCCTTGCAAAGAATAAAGTAATTCAGGCTGTATGTATAATTGATCCACTATGTTGAAGTTTACAAATGCACCCAAGTGGATGCCAAGTTTGATTTTGTTATCCATAACATCACCGGCATAGTTTGACAAGTTTACTCCTCCTTTTATACCGATTTGATCTTGTGCGGTTCCAGGCAGTGCAAAGAGCATAACTGCGAGTACCGTAATTAGAAATGATTTCATAGTCGTTTTAGTTTATGGTTACTTAAAGTTGTATCGACCCAGCCCCAAATTTTGGTTGCTTAGTGTGAGTTAGTCAACAGAAAAGGGTAGGGGTAAACCGAAAACATCACTTTTTTCTATTTTTTATTTAAATAGTTAAATTACCATGGGGTTTACGAGTATATTTTTCAATTACTGTTTACCTTTTAAATTCAGGTTTGACTAAATACAAAGCTCTTGAAGGAGCAAGAAATCATTTCAGAAATAATTCATGGCAATGAAGAAGTTGTAGTAGAACTCTACAATAGCTTCAAGGATGAATTCATCAATTGGTCGGCTTTTCGATATAAGCTGGATCGAGAGGATGCCCTGGACGTTTTTCAGGATGTTGTGATTGGATTTTATGAAAACGTCAAACAAGGGAAATTGGATAGCCTTAATCATAAATTGAAAACGTATTTGTTTGCAATAGGAAAAAATTTGATCATTAATCGCATTAAATATGACCAACGATTTGATCACCAGGCTGATCCATTGGATAACCTCGCCACCAATAATTTGGCCATGCAAGAGTTTGAGGTAACAGACCGCCATAGATTGATTATTAAACATTTGGGGTTATTAGGTGAACCATGCAGTAGTATATTGAAACTCTTTTTTTATGATGCTTTCTCTATGGAAGCGATAGCTCAAAACCTTAATTATAAAAATGCTGACGTCGTTAAGTCACAAAAATTGCGGTGTATTAATGAATTGCGAAAAAAAATTAAATCACATTTTGGTCAGGAGGACCTATAGCTGTGGATAATTTGGAAATTGATATTGAACTTGTTAAAAGATATGTAAATGGAAGCTTATCCGATAAGGAGAAGTTGCATATAGATCAACGCATAGAGGATGATGCCCGGTTTGCTGAAGTATTCTCCGAACACCGGCTCATAATAGAATCAATCACCTTGCATGAAAGAAATGAGCTTAAAAACAAACTGAAACTTGAAGATGCTCCAAGTCAATATTCAATAAAGAAGAGTTCCAATAATAAGAGATGGTGGTCCATGGCTGCTTCTGTGGTTTTAATTGCCACGTCGGCTTATCTACTGTTCTTTCAGAACCCAAATCCGGATAATCTTTATCAGGAATACTATAAGCCCTACTATAATGTATTGGATGATGTGCAGCGATCTGGAGAAAGTACTTCCTCCCCAGCAATGAAGTCTTATGACGAAGGAGCGTACGAAAAGTGCTTAGACGAACTGCAGCTGGATCTTGTTCTTGACCCTGAAAACCCTTGGCTTAACCTGTATAAAGGCATCTGTCATTTGGAACTAAGCCAAACCCAAGAAGCGATCTCGGTATTACAAAGCCTGGACCAACATCCAAACCCTCAAATTCAGGAAGTGGTCAATTGGTATCTGGGCTTGGCTTATTTGAGGGCCCATGACTTGAGTAGTGCAAAATTTGTATTTACTACACTTAAATCCGATACTGGACCGTATCAAAAAAGAGCTTCTGATATTTTACTAGAATTGGACTAAACAACTTTTGATTTTGTAAATTTCCGCCATCCCCACCCGGCTAAAATCAATATTAATAATACTATGCCTATTATAGGCATAGACCAAGTACGATACCATAAAGGCTGGGGTTCTACTTGCCCCAAATAAATAAAAGAACCCCAATAGTATGGGTTGGCGGTGATATTATCGGCCTCTTCTAAATAGGTTAACTTAGCCGCATGAAGTGCTGCAGCCTTGGACTTGCCTTGATCCATTTCTTGATAAAAATAGGTCATTAGATCTTTGGTAGGGCGGTCCGATACAGACCACAAACTCATTACAATATTGGGCACTCCAGCATACAAAAACCCTCTGGCCAAGCTTACCATGCCCTCTCCTTTATAAAGTTTACCTATACCGGTATTACAGGCACTTAGAGTTACTAGATCGGCGTTTAGTTGCATGTTATACAATTCATAAACATGAAGAAAACCATCGTCAATACTATCCGCCTCGTTATCGAATAAAAGTTTGGAATACAAAGGTTCTTCATCTTCTATAATGCTATGTGACGCAAGATGTAATATGGAATAATCGGCGGCAATCTTTTTGAAATTACTTTCAGTAGCGTGAATGCCCAGTTGGGCCACGCCATCCAGCAAATCGGCTATGGTTTGAACTTCTTCTCTGGCATTTGGCAAGCCCGGCATCGAATCTACAAAAGCCCTGGTTCTCTCATTAAGAGCGAGATTAGGGTTAACGTCCACAAACGTAGGTGCAAAGCCTAGAAATGTGGAATTGTTGGAAGTTTCAACGTGGGTTGACATCATCAGATCAGTAGAATAATGATAGGATATTTGATAGTGCCTGAGCAAATAGTCTAACTCCGCGTAATTTTCGTTGGAAGCCGGTGCCCGAATCAATGTTTCAAAAGGAATGTAGGCAAGGAATCCATCAGGGATAATCACTAAATTCTTAGTATTTCGCCATTCTGGTGCTTCCAATAATGTCACCACAGGTTGCATGATGATTTGATAAAGATCGTAGGCATGGTTCGTATAAGCCTGGAAGTCCTTATTGCGAAGACCACGAAGCATAGCTGCGATTCGTTCTTCAAAATTATTGGGGATAGCCAATTTTTGAAAGGCAATGTGTTCCTTTTGCACTAAGAAGAAATAGAGGCTGTCTTCCCCTTGATAAAACTCCAATAGTGAGGTTTCCGCGGGTAAATTACTCAAGTTTAAGTCGGATGACCAATTGGTTGCCCATTGATATTTGTATTGGTGGTATTTTGGATAATTGAGTTCCAACTCATGCAAGAGTTTTTCTTTATCCTGGGATGTGTGAAATACTTGACTTTTTGTAGTTGAAATCGTGAGGCTATCAGCGTTTGAAGAATATAAATTTTGCAAAGATCTTTGATAATGAGCAAGATCTAAATTTAATTGCTTTTCTCTTTCAATAACATTTGGGGGTACGCCGGAGTACTTTTTAGCATCCAATTCCCTTAAGCTTTCTCTTAACCTGCCAGATTTATTCTTTTCAGCCAATAAGAAGGCCTGAGTTTTGTAAGAAGGGTCAGAGGAAATTTGAAATAACCTGATTTTATTATCAATTGCTTTGCCAATCAAGGCGTCGGTTTTTTCACCTAGTTGTAATTTAGAGCCCTCGGCATCAAACTCTAAGATCATTTTGTCAATGACTAAAAGGCATAGTTCATAAACTGATGCAATCTCCAATAACATAGGTTTAAGTTGGACTGAAACCTGGGAAGAATCTTCCAAAGCGCTGGCCTTTTCGGTCAATGTGGCTAATAGCTCAGGTTTACTTAACGATAGATCGATTATCGAATCGTTGGACAAACCGGCAAATTCCGGAATTGGTGTTAATGCATGTAAGGAGCTGTCGTACGCTTGTAGTGCTAGGTCCCAGCGTTTGAGTTTCGTATAAGCGTTCCCCAAATTCCTATATGAAAGCGCCAAATCAGGATCTTTATCTCCAAAGTTGTTTTTCCAAATTGGAATGGCCTGCCTAAAAAGAGCCAATGCTTTTTCATACCCTTTCATATCCATATGGGCTGAACCCATATGGTCATATAACGTAGCTACTTCTGGATGATTTTGGCTAAGGTTGTTTATCCATATAGGCAGGCAGCTTTCAAATTCATCGAGGGCTTTTTGATACTCTTTGTCGGTTAAATATACAATACCCAGGTTCCTTTTGATGAGAGCTACTTCTGGATGATCAGGGCCTAAGTTTTTTGCTCTATTTACTAAAGCTTTTTCATAGTATATCTTGGCTTTATCATTTTCACCGCTTTCCTGATAAACAGCTCCTATATTATTGTAAGCTAATGATATATCTACATGATCTTCACCTAAAGATTTAAGTTTAAGATCTAAAGAACGATTATAATATTCCAATGCTTTGCTATAGTCATGCTTTCGGATGTAAATGGTACCAATGTTGTTGTAAATTGCTGATATGAGAGGCACGTGATTTTGCTTCTGGAAAATCTCTAAGGCACTTTGATAATAAGTTAAGGTCCGTTCAAAATCCCGAAGGTTGGAATAGATAATACCAATGTTGTTATAAACCCGGCCAATTCTCAAAGAATCCGGAGGGCTTTGCTGTTGAAAATGGATTTGCGATTGTTCATAATAACCTAAAGCCTCGGGATATTTATGTTGGTAGTAATGGTTGACACCCAAGCTATAGTTGATTTTAGCTTTGACAGAGTCGTTAAAGACCAATGGATTCGAATTGACCGCCTCTAAAGCACCAATAAGATGAATGGCGGCCTCATTTATTTGTCCTAAGCCCATAAGGTTTTGTCCAATACGCAATTGGCAATCAAAGACCCGTCCCCATAACTGAAATGTTTCATACTGTTTAGCGGCCAATACATAGGCCTTGTTAGCACTTTCCATGTTTCCACCTTGTTGCTCTTTGATCGCTTTAGAAAATAGTTTATAGGCTGGAATGGTGTCCTGAACAGGGTTTGATGGCATCGGGGGTAATTCCGCGAATACCAACTGGTTGGTAGTTGTTAAGAATAAGCATAAAAAATAGATGGCCTTAGACATAGAGATAAAGATAAAAAGTTAACACCAATTATTTAGTCAAACTTAAAAGCG
>JAJCYK010000020.1 GCA_029262935.1 Cytophagales bacterium
TCCTCCAATGATATCCTAGTGATATCATCAGTTGGATACATTACGCAAGAAATTTCTGTAGGATCACAATCAACCATTAATGTGTCTTTAAGTGAAGACATTCAGTCTTTAGCTGAAGTGGTGGTAGTAGGGTATGGCGAAATCGAGGCAGGTGATGCCACGGGAGCTGTTACCTCAGTAAAACCAGAAGATTTTAACAAAGGAGTTATTGCCTCCCCCGAAGAATTGATTCAAGGTCGGGCTGCTGGTGTACAAATAACCACTGCTAGTGGGGAACCTGGTTCCGGAATCAACATTAGAGTAAGAGGAACTTCTTCCGTAAGAAGTAATAACAACCCCTTGTTTGTGGTAGATGGTGTACCTCTAAGTGGAGGGAATACTCAAGCGGGTGGTGATTTAGTAGGGTTCGGGTCTAGTACTGCTAGAAACCCACTAAACTTTCTCAACCCTAGTGACATTGCCAGTATTGACATTCTTAAAGACGCTTCTGCAACCGCTATATACGGTTCCAGGGGTGCTAATGGTGTTATTATCATTACTACTAAAAGTGGTAAAGCGGGTCAAGGTACTTTGGACTACTCCGTTTCTTTTGGTGTATCCAAAATTTCTGAAACATACGATTTACTTGAACGAGACGCTTTCCTAGATGCTTACGAAGGTTTTAACGGGGCACAAGCAGCTGCTGATCTAGATGGTGGTGCCAACACCGATTGGCAAGACGAAGTATTTCGTACGGCACTAACACAAAGTCATAACTTAAGTTACGGCGGAGGCAGCGAAAGTGGTGACTATCGTTTCTCTTTAGCCTATTTCGACCAAGAAGGTATTGTGACCGGATCGGGTCTGGAAAGAGTAACGGCAAGATTTAATGGAAAACGGAGGTTTATCAACGACCGTTTAACAGTAAGCGCACAATTTACCGTGTCCAACACTAAGGACGACTTGGTTCCCATCAGTGACAACTCCGGTTTCCGTGGTGACCTTATTGGTAATGTGCTTAAAGCAAACCCTACTACTCCAGTGAGAGATACCAACGGGGATTTTGTACAGCCCGGTATTACAGAACCTAATCCAGTAGCTATTATTGAACTATCCGAAATATTTGCTAACACCCTACGTGCCTTAGGTAATATTTCTGCTGAATTAAAAATAACTGATGACTTAAGCTTCAAAACAGTTTTAGGTATCGACAAATCTATTTCTAGTCGAACTGATGCCTTCTCTAGGGACTTGGTAGCAGGAGATATCGTGGATATTGGAAGGTTGACTTTATCGGATATTGACATCTCAAATAATTTGTGGGAAAACTACTTTACTTATAAAAAAGGGTTTGGAAACGTAAACCTTACGGGACTTCTAGGGTATTCCTATCAGGAATTCACTTTTACCCAGAAGATTTTTGAAATGGCGAACTTCCGTACGGGCGATCTTGATTTAATGATCAACAATTTTGCTTCTGCAGATCAAGACGACAATACCAATTCTGCAGTGGGTAGGAACTCCGCTAAAACGGTAGATGAATTGCAATCATTCTTTGGTAGAGTAAATGTGGATATTCAAGATAGGTATCTTTTCACTGCTACTTTAAGAGCTGATGGTTCTACTCGATTCGGTAGCGGGAACCAATATGGTTACTTCCCATCATTTGCATTTAAGTGGAGACTCTCAGATGAAGCGTTTGTTCCAGAGTTATTCAGTGACTTAGGTCTGCGTGTAGGATATGGTCTTACAGGTAATCAAGAAATCCCTCATAACTTATTTCAAGAACGTCAACGTTACGGTGATTGGACCATCAATAGTGGTGCTAGTGGAACAGACGGTGGAGGCTTGAGTTCAGTGGCATTTGCTAACCCAGATTTGAAATGGGAGTCTACTTCCCAAATCAATTTGGGTATTGACTTTGGATTTGCAGGCAACCGGTTAAGTGGTTCCTTGGATTTTTATCGCAAGAACACCAATGATTTACTTATTCAAGTAACAGCTGCACAGCCTGCAGTAGCTCCTTTCGTTTGGGACAATTTGGATGCTGATGTAATAAACCAAGGGATCGAGTTATCCCTAACTGGTGTGGTGATGGATTCAGATCTTTACTGGGAAATACTGGGTAACTTTGCCTACAATAAAAATGAAGTACAAGATTTTGGTGGCTTGATTGATACCGGAGATATTGATGGTCAGGGTCTTACGGGAGCCTTCTCTCAACGTATTGCCGAAGGGCAACCTTTATTTGCATACTTTTTGAGACAATTTGGAGGCTTTGATGATGCCGGAAATTCAATTTACCCTAATGGTGACTTCCAGGAATTTACTGGAGACAGTCCATTGCCTACTGTTACTGCAGGGGTTACCAATACGCTACGTTATAAAGGTTTCGACCTGACTGTATTCTTCACAGGCCAGTTCGGTCACTCTATCTATAGTAATACCGCTAACGCCTTCTTTACTGCAGGGTCTTTGGCTAATGGTAGAAACGTGACCACAGATGTTGTTGGTAATGGAGAAGGTAGTTTAAATGCCCCTGATGTAAGTACGCGATTTCTTGAAAAAGGAGATTTTGTAAGATTACAAAACGTTTCTATAGGATATAATGTTCCTACTACTAACAGTGTAATCTCTTCATTGCGTTTGTACCTCACGGGACAGAACTTATTTGTGATTACTGATTACAGTGGTCAGGATCCGGAAGTAAATGTGAACAAGCAGATCAACGGTGTACCGTCATTCGGTATTGATTATACCACGTATCCTCGTGCTAGGACTTTTACGTTTGGTGCTAATATCACATTCTAATAAATAAATTTATTCAAATGATGAATTCAAAAATTATACAAAATCTACTCTTAAGTACTTTAGGACTGATGGCTATGGCCTCATGTACCAACTTGGATGTAGAAGAGCAAGATTCAATTATCGTAGAATCTTCTGGTGGGTTTACCGCTGGTGATCCTACTGCATTACTTGATGCAGCTTATAATGACTTAGGTGCTTACACGGATCAGGCAAATATGTATTCGCTATCCACACATACTTCAGATGAACTCATCCCTCCTACCCGAGGTGTGGATTGGGGGGATAACGGGGTTTGGAGAACCCTGCATGCTCACACGTGGGATGCCACCCACTCTTATGTATTAGGTGCCTGGAACCAATTGAATGAACGTATATTTAAGGCAAACCAAATCTTAGCTTCAAACCCAAGTCCTATTGAAGAGGCCGAAGCTAAGTTCTTGCGAGCTTTTCATATGTGGCACGTGATGGATCTTTATGGCCAAGTACCCTTTAGAGAAGTTACCGAGGGTGTAGATGTTGATCCCCGAGTATTAAGCAAAACGGAAGCTTTTGCTTTTATCGAGCAAGATCTAAACGATGCCTTAGCTAGCTTGGCAACTACCGGACCTTCTGCAGATAATGAAACAGCCACCCGTGCAGCTGCCAATTTCCTGTTGGCCAGAATGTATTTAAATAAGGCTGTGTACGATGCTACTGTGGATGAAAATGGTTTGCCTGCCTTGAATTTTAATGCCGCGGATATGACTAAAGTTGTAGAGTTCGTAGACGCTATCACGGCAGACGGTTACAGTTTGGAGAGCGAGTACTTCACGAATTTTCAAACAGATGCCACTTCAGAAGTGATATTTGTCTCAAAGGGTGGTACTGCTCAAAACCGTTGGTTTATGACTTTGCACTACAGCCAAAACCCCAGTGCCTGGAATGGTTTTACCACCCTAGCAGATTTTTACAACACATTTGACGCGACTGATTCAAGAATTGGAAACTATCCAGACCCTACCGGCAACGATTTTGATGGTATTGGTCGGGGATTCCTGATCGGACAACAATTCAATGACGACGGCACGCAAACCATTGATTCTCGTACGCAATTGCCGTTGCAGTTTACTTTAGATGTACCTCTTGCTGGTGCTGCGACTCCCAAAGGAGTTCGTGTAATCAAATACCACCCAGCGACTGCCGGCAAATACATCCTTATGCGTTATGGTGATGCTGTATTGATGAAAGCAGAAGCCATCATGCGTGGTGGTACCAGTGGAGAAACCGCTTTGGAGGTAGTAAACGGACTGCGCGCTGTTCGCGGAGCTGACGCCCTGGGCGCACTTAGTGATGCAGATATGTTGAATGAAAGAGGTTTCGAGACCTATTGGGAAGGATATCGTCGGCAAGATCAAATCCGCTTTGCCACATTTAACAATACTTGGAGTGAAAAATCGGTTACGGATCCTTTCAGGGTGTTGTTCCCAATACCTCAACAAGCCATTGATTCTAACCCGAATTTAACTCAGAATCCCGGGTATTAGTATCCCAAATAATTATACATTTAAAGCAAGTAGTCTTCATGACTGCTTGCTTTATTTTTTCCATAAAGGTAGCTTTACCTCCTATGAGAAAGTCTCTGTTTTACTTGGTTCTAACATTGGGAAGTTGTTCCTACCCTCAGCAGCCCCAAGAACTTTTACAGTTTACCGCTTTAACTCAAAGTGAAACAGGTATTGCGTTTTCCAATACACTTTCACTAAGTGAAGATTTTGATGTCTTTCGCTATAGAAACTATTACAATGGCGGCGGTGTCGCTATTGGTGATATCAACAACGACGGTTTGGCTGATGTATACTTAACAGCCAACATGCTACCTAATAAATTGTTTCTTAATAAAGGTGATTTCCAATTTGAGGACATTTCTCTACCTGCTGGAGTAGCGGGAGTAAAAGGCTGGTCTACCGGAGTTTCCATGGCAGATGTCAATGGTGATGGTCTGTTGGACATTTATGTATGCAACTCGGGTGACGTAAAAGGTGGGGATCGGGAGAACGAACTTTTCATTAACAATGGAGACCAGACGTTTACGGAACGAGCCTCAGAATATGGGCTGGCTGACTTAGGTTTTAGTACCCATGCCGTATTTTTTGACTATGATCAGGATGGTGACATGGACTGTTATATTCTCAACAATTCATTTCGCCCGGTTTCCACTCTGGGGCTAGAAAACATCAGGCATGAACGTGATTCTACCGGCGGAGATAAGCTTTACCGCAATCATCAAAATAAATTTGAAGATGTCAGTAGTGAGGCCGGTATTTATGGAAGTGTCATTGGGTTTGGCTTAGGAGTGACAATCACAGATGTAAATCTCGACAGTTGGTTGGATATCTACGTTTCTAACGATTTTTTCGAAAGAGACTACTTATACATCAATCAAAAGGACGGCACCTTTAAAGACGAATTGACCTCTCGAATAGGTCATATCAGTCAATTCTCTATGGGGGCGGATGCCGCCGACATCAACAATGATGGTCGTCCCGAAATATTTGTTACCGACATGTTGCCGGATAATGACCAAAGGCTTAAAACCGTTACCAATTTTGAGTCCTTCGATATTTATCAAAACAAGCTAGAGAATGATTATTACGAGCAGTACATGCGCAATACCTTACAGCTCAACACCGAGGACGGTTCCTTTCAGGAGATTGGGCAATACGCCGGTGTAGAAGCTACCGATTGGAGTTGGGGAGCAGTAATAGCAGATTTCGACTTGGATAGAAACAAGGAAATTTTCGTAAGCAATGGAGTATACAGGGATGTCACGGATCAAGACTTTATTAATTTTTTAGCAAATGAAGCCAATGTGCTGAAAGATCTAAAAGAAGGGAAAGTGGACTTCCAGAAGTTGGTGGATCGCATGCCTTCAAATAAGTTAAGCAACTTCCTCTTCAAAAGCAGCTCTGACCTCCAGTTTGAAAATGTCTCTGAAGATTGGGGACTTAGTGAACCTTCATTTTCCAATGGAGCCGCTTACGGAGATTTAGACAATGACGGGGATTTGGACTTGGTAGTTAACAATGTCAATCACGCTCCGTTTGTCTATCGAAACGAATCCGTTCAAAAGGAGTCGGGCCATTTTCTTGCCCTCTCATTTATAGGCCCCGATAAAAATTCCTTTGGGGTAGGTGCTAGAGTAAACGCGTACCTGGGACCAGAGCTCATTATGGTTGAAAACATACCTACCAAAGGATTTCAATCCTCTATGGATTACAAAATGATACTAGGTTTGGGAGAGGCTACTACCATAGATAGTTTAGTGGTGTATTGGGGGTATCATAAAA
>JAJCYK010000021.1 GCA_029262935.1 Cytophagales bacterium
AGTATTCGGAGCTTTTTGCGAACTCTATGGGAAGTCCCTGGAGTTATGGTTTGAGCCCGGTAAGTTTCTGGTTAGTGAGGCTGGGTGTCTTTTGGTAAGTGCCAATGTAGTTAAAACTACTCCCGCTACAGTATTTGTAGGAGTAAACTCTGGTATGAATCATTTGATTAGACCTATGATGTATGATGCCCATCACGATATGGTTAATCTTTCCAACCTGGGAGATGGTACTCGAGTTTACGCAGTGGTGGGGTACATTTGCGAAACGGATACCTTGGGCTGGAATGTGACCTTAAGTGATGTGAGCATAGGCGATGTCATTGCCATAAAAAATACCGGCGCATATGGGTTTAGTATGGCTTCAAACTATAACAGCCGCTTACGACCCGCAGAGGTTTTAATTATTGACGGCAAAGCACATTTGATCCGTAGAAGGGAAACGTTTGACGATCTAATAGCCACACAAGTTCTCCTGGAATTAGAATAATTGATAATTTCCTCCCCGACGGAAAAGACTCTTATCTTGGGTTGGCATTATTCGGCCTTTAAAGTATCTGTGCTTAGACGTGCTAAAAACTTGGGCAATTATGTTGGAGAGCGGCCCTTCTCCTTTTTGTCTCCGGTGCCATTCCGAGTCATTTAGCTTGCCGTCATGGCATGCGGCAATTTGAGCTAAAACCTTTTCAGCCCTGTCCGGAAAAACCTTAAATATCCAATCCTTAAACAAGCTGGCTATGGTCCCATTCAGTCTCACCAAAGCATATCCGGCGGTGAGCGCACCTTGGGATGCGGTTTCTTTTAGGATCTGCGGCATCTCATGATCCGTTAATCCAGGAATTACTGGCGCATTCATGATGCCCACGGGAACTTTGGCCCCGCTTAGTTTTTCAATCACTGCCAATTTCTTTTGAGCAGTGGCTGTTCGAGGTTCCATTTTACGTCTCACTTCTTCATTTAGACTGGTGATGGAAATAAAGACCTGTATCAGATTTTTAGAGGCTAATTTTTCAAGTAGATCCAGGTCTCTCAGTATCAAACTGTTCTTTGTAATAATACTGACAGGGTATCTATATTGATAGAAGATCTGTAAGAGTCGTCGGGTTATCTTGAACTTCTTTTCTGCCGGTTGATAGCAATCGGTGTTACCAGATAACAGGATAGGCACCACTTCGCCTTGATAAGTACTAAGATATCTTTCCAGCATTTCGGGAGCTTTGGGCTTGACGATGATTTTACTTTCAAATTCCAGTCCGGAGCTGAACCCCCAATAATTATGAGAGTTGCGGGCATAGCAATAGGAGCATCCATGTTCACATCCTTGATAGGGGTTTATGGAATGCATAAGACCCAAATCGGGGCTTTCCGATTTACTGACAATATTTTTAGGGGTTTCCATGAAAAAAGTGGTTTCAGGGGCTCCAGTAAGTGCTTCGTCCAAACCTTCTGGATGTTCAGTAACGTATTGTCGTTTGGCAAATGGGTTGTGTACATTTAATTGAGACCCCCGCCCCTTTATAAATTCTGATTCCATTTTACAATTATACTAAATATAATAGTAAATACTAATATTATGAGCACAATCATATATAATATATTACATCAATGTTGTAACATTAATGTTGCAACATCGTTCATAGAATGACACAAGAACTATTACGTATTTTTTAACTAAACTACAGTTATGAAAAAATTGATATTATTGACCGCGATTATAGGCATGGGATTGGCGGCCCAGGCGCAAAGTAAATGGTCTTTTGACAAGGCTCATTCCAAGATTTCTTTTAATGTGGAGCACTTGGTAATTTCCGAGGTTTCCGGACAATTCGCCGCCTTTGATGGGGAAGTAAATTCCAGCAGCGATGATTTTTCAGGTAGCAACATCAGCTTTACCATTGACGTAGCTAGTGTCGACACGGATAATGAAAGAAGAGACGGACATTTAAAGTCGGACGACTTTTTCAATGCAGAAAAATTTCCTAAAATAACCTTTAAGGGCAAATCTCTAAAACAAGTTGAAGGTAAAAAGTATCAGCTTACTGGAGATCTGACCATACGCGATGTAACGAAAGAAGTGGTGTTGGATGTAAAGTACGGCGGAACAATTACCGATCCTTATGGCAATGTAAAAGCAGGGTTTAAAATTACTGGCAACATTAACCGGTTTGATTTTAACTTAAAATGGAACGCTGCTCTGGAATCAGGAGGACTAGTAGTGGGAGAAAATGTGGAAATCGTAGGAAATATCGAGTTAAAGAAGGAATCTTAAAATTGATATGAAAGTGTAGGTCTTTGGCCTACACTTTTTTTAAATAATACACTCATGGGTTTGGAACAGGACATTCGTCAGGAAAACTTCCGAAATGACTTCCAAAAAGCAACGATCAACCTTTTGTTCACACATAACTGGTTAGAAAAAAAGTTAGCTGAATTTTTCAAGCAATTTGATCTAACCCTACAGCAATACAATGTGATGAGGATTGTAAAAGGTCAGTTTCCTAATCCCATAAGTACTGCGGGCTTGCGCGATCGCATGTTGGACCAAATGTCAGATGCTTCCCGTATCGTAGATCGCTTGAAGTCCAAAGGTCTACTAGTTCGGAAAGTATGTGCAAGAGACAAACGGTTGGTGGATATCACATTGAGCCCCCATGGGTTGGAAGTGATGGAACAGTTGGACGCTACTGTGGAACACTTAGACAGTTTTTTGCAACGCCTGTCTGATTCGGAAGCGCAACAGCTGAATCATTTATTGGATAAGATCAGGGGTTAGTAAATTCACCTCCTTAGATTAAACTACAGGTCGATTATTTGCGTTAATCTTGGTACAGATCAACGACCAATCTCTTGAACCCATTATATATTGCCCTCCTGTTATTCTTCTTTTGTACCAGTACAAGTGCTCAATACCGCGCCTCAGAATGGTCTGACCGCGATGCTTGGCAGAACTCGCCTGAAATATTAAAAAGTTTAGAACTATCACCTGGGATGTCAGTAGCCGATATCGGTTGTCACGAAGGGTACCTGACCATGAAATTGGCCCCATTGGTCGGAGTAAAAGGAAAAGTACTGGCAGTTGATGTAGAGAAGTACAAACTCTCGAAACTGGATCGCCGGCTTAAAGAGCAGGGGATAGATCAAGTGACCACGGTCCTTGGGGACTTTGACAACCCCAAGCTTCCTGTGAATAGTTTGGATGCAGTAGTGATTCTGGATGCTTATCACGAAATGGATGACTATCAAAAAGTACTGGGTCATATCTTTAAGGCTCTAAAACCAGGTGGGCGGCTGGTACTCGTTGAGCCAATAGCCAAAGAGCGGATGGCTTGGACCCGGAAGAAACAAGCTGATAAACATGAAATAGCACTGAGATTTGCTTTAGCAGATTTAAAAGCAGCAGGATTCAGCATAAAAAAACAAAGAGATCCCTTTATTGAACGCCCATCAAAAGACGACCGCATGTGGATGGCAGTGGCTTTAAAACCTAAAAGTTAAAGATATCTTCATCTTCGTCGTTCCAGTCAATCTTTAGTAAACCGTCTTTAGGAGACTCAGGGATTGACTCATCTGCAGGAACCAAATGCAGAGATTCCGGGCGAAAGCTATGCTTGTAGGTCTTTCCCTCTTTACCTACCCAAGTACACTCAACCAGACGCTGACCAAATACAGAGCATACAGTCATAACATCCTGTGGACTAGTAATTAAGCAAACCGAATCTCCTACTTTAAAGTCAAACATTATTGGCAAAGTGCTATATAGTCTCGTAATAGTTATAGAATTGATAACAAGATATGCGGGTAAATTGACATTTCCGAACATCTGATATAAATATATGAATAGAATGTAAGTTTTCCTCCATAGTTTAATCTTTTTACCCCTGCAGTTTGATAATGTTCTGCCGAAGTGTGAAATTAGCCCTCCTATTGGGATATTAGCTCAGTTGGTTTAGAGCACTTGCTCGACAAGCAAGGGGTCACTGGTTCGAATCCAGTATGTCCCACTCCAATGGTAAATGAGTTGCGAAATTTATTTTCGTAACTCATTTTTATTTGTGGCGAATCCTCTTCTAATACAATTGATACTTTGAAAAGGATACCAAATCTGTAGACTAATTTTGATATTCGGGGCTCTTGCTATGAGATAATAGCTGTACAGGTTTGCAGGGCTTTGGGAACTGATCTGTTTGGTTTCAATACCCCCTCAAGCCGGGGGGGCTCCTCCTTTTTTCATTGATAAAAAGGGAGGTAAAAAATCTAGAACCAAAGATGCTTCTTCCCACAGGCTAACACACACCTCGCCTTTGGTTCAGGCTCACCCTCCTGGTTGGATAGAGAGGTGTTTA
>JAJCYK010000022.1 GCA_029262935.1 Cytophagales bacterium
CCCAAATGATAACCAGACACATACACAGTAGTGTCATTGAACAAATCCAGAAGGTAGATGACCTGGCCGTATCAGCAACCGGCACCCAATATACGATTGAGAATAATATCATTGTCCCCAAAAGCTTACACCTCTATGAAAGTACCGCTCCGGGTGCGAGCTTTGGCGAATCCACGGATGGCGTGTCATTCTCTCAATATGCAAACAGGTTGACTTATCATTCCTATGACGATAATGGTAATCCTGTAGAGTTGAGCAAGGAGGATGATGTTCATGTAGTCTACCTGTGGGGTTATAACAAGTCTCTCCCTATTGCGCAAATTATGGACGCTACATTAACTCAAGTTGAGGCCATCCTGGGGGTAGATTATCATGGCGGAGTTGATGGCTTTACCGGTACGGAAGAACAATCCTTGCGTGATGGGTTGCCTGACAGTCATATTACGACCTACTCTTATGACCCATTAGTAGGAATGATTACCTCCACCGATCCACGGGGGTTAACTACTACCTACGAGTACGATGCCTTAAGCAGGCTTAAACTTATTCGTGATCACAACAATAACATCGTGCAGAAGTACGAGTACGCGTACGATAATGATGGCAAATAAATCCCTTCCTCAGACCTTGAAACCAGCTACTATGAAACTTACCATCGCCGCCAAGAATATCATTTTGCAAGTTGTTGTGGCATGCAGCTTACTGCCCGCGTTAGGTCAAAACTGTGATGCTCCCACGGGCTTAACGAACAATCCCTTGATTATCGATAGTCGCAATGCTGCTATAGTTGATTGGAATGCGGCTACTGGTGCAGACCACTACTTTTTGATCTATCGCCCTGTGGGGCATACCAGTTGGCTAGCCAGCAGTACGGCAAACCTCACAGATACTGTTTACGGGTTACAAGCCAATACCAGTTATGAATGGCAGGTCAGAACGTTTTGTACGGCCGACGAAACCGTAAGTTCCGGGTATTCCAGCTTAGACACCTTCACCAGTACTAATGGTTTGTCCTGTGATATTGCCAATGGTTTAGGTAGCCTACCTGCTGTGGATTCGGTTACCCTGAGTTGGAATGCGGTGCCTGCAGTGGACCATTATTACGTGCTTTATCGACTGAAAGGCTCCTCGGATCCTTGGCAAGAAGTAACGACCAGTGGAACTACTTCGGCGGTTGTTAACGGGCTAACTTCGGATACGGAATATGAATGGCAAATGAAAGCCTTTTGTACTACCAGTAGCGAGAACGCCGACGGGGCAGATGCGTACTATTCGGAATTGGGCTATTTTGAAACTCTAGCCATTGGAGAAATTGTACCTGATGTTTTAGAAATTCAAGCCTTACGGGACTTTTATGAAAACACCGGCGGCGATAGTTGGACGGATAACAGCAATTGGCCCTCGGGTACGGCTTGGGATACGGTTACCAGTGTGAATCTAATAACTAATTGGTTTGGAATTACGGTTGTCAGCGGAGATGTTACGCAACTAATTCTTAGGGATAACAACTTAACCGGCTCACTGCAAGAGTCATTAGGAAATCTTATCGCACTTGAGACATTGGCCTTAATGGACAATAACCTCAACGGCACCTTAGAACCCTTTATCACCGACAATCTATTAAACCTTACTCTCTTAGAGCTACGAGGCAACAACTACACCGGGAGCATACCAGAATCTATTGGTAACCTTACCAACTTGATCATTTTGGATTTCCGCTATACAAATTTTGACGGGTTGATTCCGCAGGGACTAGGTAACCTGACAAACCTGGAAACTTTACGGCTGGAATCCAATAGTTTTGATGCTCAACCCCTGCCGGATACCTTGAGGAACCTGGTTAACCTACGTAAGCTAATTGCTTTTGGTGACAGTTTAACCGGCCCCTTACCAGAATGGATCGGGTCACTTGCCAACCTACATCACATAAATTTATCCGTGAACAATTTTACGGGTGGAATCCCAAGTTCCTATGAAAACTTAACGGGTCTCACCATCCTAAGTCTTCATAGCAATCAATTGGATGGAGCTATATCACCAGCTATATCAGGATTTTCTGGTTTAATTAGTGTGCAATTACAAGGGAACAGTTTCACTACTTTCCCTGACTTTACGGCACATCCCAGTCCACAGAATATAGATGTAGCCATTGAGAACAATCAGATCCACGATAGTTTTATCAACCCACATTTGGTGGCGGACTCTTCGATTTTCGAGGAGTTTACTTATACGCCCCAAAATGTGGGTGGGAGTGTCCTCACGGGCACGGTTCCCGATGATCAGGAGTACAATGCTTTGGTAGAATTGTATTTGAGCACCAATGGCGACAATTGGGTAGACCGCAGCAATTGGTTTAATGGCACTTCAATAGACAGCATCGCCACCTGGTTTGGTATTACTGTAGTAGGAGGTGATGTAACTAGAATTGACTTGCCCAATAATAATGCTACTGGCCCGTTACCCAACGCGTTAGGTGATTTGCCTACCTTAACCCGTATTGATTTTACCGGTAGCAGCATTACTGGAATCCTTCCTGATTCTATGGCTAATCTCACCGCGCTCACCCATATTTACTTGAACAGCAATCAAATAACGGAGTTGCCGAGTTGGATTGGAGACCTCACCGCTTTGAAGGTTCTCAATCTAGGAAGCAATGCTTTGGATGGCTCCAGCATACCTGCAAGTATTACCGACCTGGTGTCTTTGGAGTTGTTAATTCTGGATAATAATGGTTTGATAGGCAGTTTACCGGCCAACATTGGCGATCTAATCAACTTACAACAGCTGCAGGTTCATTTTAACCAACTGTCTGGACCGCTACCGACTTCTTTGCGGGACCTGAGTAACTTAACCCATCTTCATATTTATAATAACCTGTTTAGCGGCACCTTGCGCTCCTCTTATGGGGGCTTGACCAACTTGGTGGAGCTTTTAGCGGGGCAAAACGATTTCACGGGCAGTATTCCCGGTTCCTTCAGCGGCCTGGTGAATTTAAAAAAATGGACTCTAAGCAATAACGAGTTCACTGGAGATTTTCCCAGCTGGATTGGTAGCTTAACTCAAATGATTACCTTGACTTTTCACGAGAACGATTTTACGGGCAGCATCCCTGCTGGTATTGGCAATTTAACCTTGTTGGATAAGTTTTGGGTAGGGGGTAATGAGATGTCGGGCAGCCTGCCCAGCGAGCTGGGCAACTGTACTGCGCTGACCAGTCTATACCTGTACAACAACAACTTTGTAGGCACGATCCCCAGTACGTTCTCTAATCTAGTCAACCTGGAGGAGATGATCCTCAGCCAAAATAGCTTTACCGGTGACTTGCCGGCCTATTTTACCGGGTTTCCCAATTGGATAGAGTTAAAGCTCATTGGCAATGACTTTAGTAGTATCCCGGACTTTAGCGCTCATAGTAATGCAGCCAACCTCACTTATTGGGTGTATAGCAATAAACTGGACTTTGGCGACTTAGAGCCTAACTTTACGGCTACCGATACCCATCCTTTTGCCGATTTTGTATATCACACGCAACCTACTAGCTATCCTACCCAGTTTATCAGCTTTGTAGCTGGAGCCTCTACAGACTTCACCATACAAACTGGAGGTACGAGCAACCAATACCAATGGGAACGTAGTATAGATGGGGTGTGGACTGATATCATAGGTCAGACCAACACAACTTTCTCTTTGGCTAGCGCAGCCAATGGCGATGCGGGTACCTACCGTTGTCGTATTACCAATACCACCATTACGGATCTCACCTTATATTCTGAAACCGTGGAGTTGATGGAAGACATAGGCTCTGTGGTCAGTAACCGTCCTACGGAGGTGGCAGGGCCTGGTATTGAAGGAACGCCTGCACCACCTACGGTATCGGTAACACCACACGTAAACTATGTGCGTAGTTTTACCTCCCGGGTGTCTGGTTTAACTACAGATGCCCAATTGAGTTTATCCAGTGCTACTGCGGACGTACAACTGAGTACCACCTATATTGATGGATTAGGCAGGCCTGTGCAAACCGTTGTCAAACAGGAATCACCATTAGGCCGTGATATCGTGCAACCGGTAGCCTATGATGCCTTTGGCCGTCAGCCCCAACAGTTTTTACCTTATACTCATAGTGAAATTACCAACCCGGGGGAATTTCGACGTAATGCTCTGGAAGAGCAACACACTTTTTACCAGAGCCCCGGCACAGACCGTGCGGGTACGGGTTACCCCTACAGTGGAACCGTGTTTGAGAGCTCCCCGCTTAACCGCCCGCTAAGTGTGACTGCCCCGGGAGAAACCTGGCGCCAAGGTCAAGGCCGGGGTATTAAGACCAACTATTTGACCAACACCCAATCGGAAAATGTACACGATTGGGATATTGATCCTGTCACGGGTAGCCTGAGCACCTCGGGTAGGTATACAGACGGAGCGTTGATTAAAACTGAAACCATTGATGAGCACGAAAATAGTGTTTTGGAATATACGGACAAACGCGGCCGGGTGGTGCTTAGGAAAGTAGAAGAAAGCATGGATACCTACGGAGGGACGAATTACCTGCAAACTTATTATGCCTATGATGATTTTGATAATTTAAGGTACGTATTACCCCCAGAACTTGCCCACGATATTCCCTATGATATCAGTACCGGGAACTTGCTTACCAATAACGATTTGGTGGATCAAACGAATGTTTCTGAACATGGAAATGTTACTTTCACCAGTGAAACGAGCAATAGTAATACCTACCTGCGTGTAGAAGTAGACGATGAGGTCTTTACTAATCCGGGTATGTCCTTTAACAATGCGGCGGCCATTTCCGTCACCCCTGAAGCCACCTATACCTATTATGTAAAAGGATACCAGGGCCCTAGTGGACGTACTTCTTTGTACATCCGGGACTTGACCAACAACTTGGATATCGTTTTTAATCATTTGGAGTACGCCTTGCCTTATCAGGCCCAAGAAGGCTGGATAAGTGCCACTTTTACAGTACCCGCGGGGGTAACGCAAATTCGAGCCCAGGTGCTATGGGCGCAGCGTACCACTGGTGATTACATGTATATCGATAAAGCCATATTGGTGCCTGGAGTAGCATCGGCTACTATGAGCGCTACCGATTTGGATCGCTGGGCTTTTCAATACCAGTACGATGAGCGCCAGCGGATGATTGAAAAGCAGGTGCCGGGAGCCGAGCCTATGTATATGGTTTACGACAAACGAGACCGTTTGGTACTCACACAAGATGGTAATCAACGGGATGGGGGCACTCAATGGGTGTATACCAAATTCGATGCTCTGAATCGCCCCATTATTACGGGTTTCTACACGGCTCCCAATCAAGCTACGCGGGCTAGCTTGCAGGCTGATGTGAACGCACATACGGTACTCTTTGAAACCCGCACCTCCAATGGTTCAGGATATACCAATACCAGTTTTCCTGCCGGTGTTTCTAATGGTACCATTAATACTGTGACCCATTATGATGATTACAGTTTTCCCTTCGGTGGGCAAAGTGGCTATGCTTTTGTGTCCGAATTAGACCATACGGCGCCCTTTAGTGAGGTGAAGGGACTGGCTACCGGATCTCGTTTACGGGTGCTAAACGCAGGCTTCTTGTTAGGTGTGACCTACTATGATGATTACGGGCGAGTAATCCAAACGATTACCCTGAATAATGTGGGAGGTCGGGATCGCGTCACCACTAGCTACGACTTTGTAGGTAATGTGCAGGAGTCGCTCACTACCCATAATGTGGGCAGTGGTCAAATCGTAGTGAAACGAGTCTTTAGTTATGATGATGCGGACCGATTGTTGTCTGTAACCCATCAGGTGGATAATGAACCGGTAATCACCTTGGCCGCGCATACTTATAATGAACTGGGTGAGTTGGCCAGCAAAGAACTGGGCGAAGACGATCAGGGGAACGCCTTACAAACGGTCGATTACCAGTACAACATCCGCGGTTGGCTGACCCATATCAACAATGCGGATCTTACCGAGTCGGAAGATCATTTCGGCATGGAATTGTTCTATGATCAGGGGTACGACCAAACGTATTACAATGGCAATATTGCGGGGGTAAAATGGCAGAGTACTTTGGACGGAGAGAAGCGCTCTTACGGTTATTTGTATGATCATGTGAATCGCATAACGGGAGCTGACTTTGTGGCACAAGGTAGTGGCACTGGGGCAATCACTTGGAATGCCAATGCCCTGGAAGTAGGGGATCATAGCGTGGATCATGTGAGTTATGATCGTAATGGGAATATTGAGCAATTAAAACGCTTTGGTTTAGATGCAGGAGCCCGGGTGGTATGGGATGACCTCTCCTACAGTTATGATGGGAATCAATTGCTGGTCGTGGATGATATTGGCCAGGCTGCAGGTTTTACTGATGATAACAATGCTTCGGGAATCGATGATTATGCCTACGATGATAATGGCAATATGATCTCCGATGAGAACAAAGACATCTCCTCGATCACTTACAATTATCTGAATCTGCCCGAGACGGTGACCTTTGCCGATGGCAACCAGATCGTGTACACCTATGATGCTACTGGTATTAAGCATGCGCAAGAAGTGATCGAAGGGGGAACAACCACGAAGACTACCGATTATGCTGGTGAATTTATTTATGAGAACGACACACTAGTGCAAATCTCTCATGAAGAAGGGCGCATCGTTCCCACTAGCCCTGGGCTAGATCCGGGTGAATACCAGTTCTACCACAAAGATCATTTGGGTAATATTCGCATGACCTTTACTGCTCCTAAGGCGGCGGTGGATTATATAGCTACTATGGAACCAGCGAATGCTACTAATGAGGAAGCGTTGTTTAGCAACATTGCCTCTACCCGCCACCCTGATGCAGTCTTTGCCGCCAATGGCACCAATAGTGCGTTATTAAATGGCAATCAGAGCACCCATGTAGGACCAGCGAAAAGCTTACAAGTAGGCAAAGGCGACGTCTTGGATATTTCCGTACTGGCGGCCTATGAAGACGGTACGGGTAGTAATAATGCCAGCGTTACTTTGGCTACCCTGATTAGTGCGCTGGCAGGAAGCTTTGGTGGGGTATCGGGAGGTACCACCGAGGAGCAGTTTTTGTTTGATGTGGTAGATGTAGGCTTGAGCCTGTTTGGCTTGGCCGCCGCGGACCCAGATACCGATGTGCCTCGAGCTTACATCAACTATATGTTCTTTGATGAGAATTTTGTGCCCGTGCCAGCTATCGATGGTGGTTTTGGCTATATCCAAGTAAGCAGTGCCGCAAAGTTTGTCAATAATGTGGGCACCCATGAGCTGCTGCAGTTTAGCCCGGTGGTGGTACCAGAAAATGGATTTGTGTATATTTATGTATCCAATGAAAGTACTTTGGATGTGAATGTGTTCTTTGACGATTTGAGTATTAGCCATACCGAACATGCCATTGTGCAGGAGGATCACTACTATCCCTTTGGCTTGACACTAGGTGGAATAGGGAAGCAGGGGAGCAATCCATTTAAGTACAATGGGAAGGAAACTCAGGACGAGCTCAATTTGGGTTGGATCGATTATGGGGCCAGGATGTATGACCCGGCGATTGGAAGGTGGGGAGCTAGTGATCCAATGGCTCAAATGTATTATCCATGGTCTCCTTATAATTATACCCTTAACAATCCGATTTTATTCATTGACCCGGATGGAACAATTGTTGAGTTTTCTGACAATACCTCAAAAAAAGACAAGAGGAAATTTATGAGGCATCAAAGAAAACTTAACAGAAGGTCTAAAAAAGCCAAAGAGCAATGGAGGGTAATGAAAAAATCATTAAATGTACATACAATTCATGTTAACGAAACCGATAAAGATGGAAACCGAATTGGCACCATGGTTAAGGGAAAAGGCCAAAACAAAGAAAAAGGAAGAGGTACAAATCTCTTTATTAATTTGGATGATACTAAGGGCGAAGACGGAGAAATAGTCCCAATCGAAATAATAATAGGCCATGAGGAAGCTCATGTTGTTCGAAATGACCAGGGATTAGTGAAGAAGTTAGACGTCGATTTGGATTTTGGAACTGAGCAACCTTGGATCATGACTAATAAAATTAACGAGGCAAGAGAGGAAATCCAGGAAACAGAGGAAAGAGAGGCATCCCATATTGAGAATATTATTCGAGCCCAATATGATCCTAAGCAAAAAAAGTTAAAACTTCGAACAAAATACTCAGGCTTGTTAAATAGAAGGCTAATAGGCCCTGATTTTCCAACGGTTACAGTAAGTCCTCCCATAAATATTATAAAGGAAGGATATCGGTATTACAGAAAGAAGAAAAAGAGATAGCAAAATGGAAATCAATAGACTCATTTATATTATTATTCTTGGCGTTAGTTTGCACTCTTGCGCGAACAATATACAAACTAAACAAGTTGGTACTAACGTAAGAAGTTCAGAGGAAATCAACGGTTTTTCAGATTGCATTATTACTAGTATTCCAAAAGGATATGTAATAGAACCAACAAGTTTTC
>JAJCYK010000023.1 GCA_029262935.1 Cytophagales bacterium
ATGGTAGACTCTTTGACGTCAGCTACCTGCTCTAGGGGAGGATCTTTAACCGATACTTGATACCGGTTGATGCCTATGCCCAATGTAAAATAGAGGTTAACCCGACGGTCCAAATCTTCCAGATCACTATGTGGAAATAAATTGTGCTCTACATTTATACTGTATTGCATGTTCTTAGTACTAAATGAGCGTTCATTCCAAAATTCCGGATCTGATTCAGAAGCCAAGCGAAATCGTTTGGCCTTAAGTCCAACCTTTATGTAATTGGTAAGCCTATAGTCCACTCAAACACCATAGGCTAGGTTTTTATATCCGTTTTGTAGTGATCCATCTTTGGGGCTGCTCAGTTCGCCTGTATAAACAGCAGTCCCCACACTCGCCTCTGCAGAAAACGGAGTGTGTATAGGATGAACATACCCTTTCCAGTACGACTTACTGGCGTCACTCATTTTTGCACTATAATTTTGGGCTGAGGCTACCGCACTAAACAACAACAGATGAAACACCCAGATGCTTTTTTTCAAGCACATGGTATTATAAATTTTTCAGTGTGGCCACCACTAATTGGTATGAAGCTGGCTCCAGAACCAAGTCCAAATTATCGGCAGAGCTGTCCATTTTACGGGTTCCAAGATACCATTGTTCTTCATCTTTTCTGAGGGCAACTACCTGCAGGTCAGTTCCAACGGGAGCAAATCCTTGATAGTTGTTTACACTTTCTTGAAATTCGGCTTTGCCCACAGAATTGTAATCTTCTAGGGATAAAAAGACTTGAGCATCACTTACAGTGGCCCCTTCCATACTAAGGTTTACCGTTAACTCTTTTACAGGTGTGTCGATTTCATAATCGATGTTCATCCAACGATCCAATTCATTAAACTCAATAGTATAATAGGTGGAATCAACATCGGCCAATGGTCCTTGCAAGCGCCAATCATAGACGTCATCACTAATTTCATCCAACCGATAAAACATCATTTTGTCGCGCTCTCCGGAGGTTCTTTCCACTGATGATTGAATTTTGAATAGCGCTTCTGGCCGAACATATAGTTGTTCTCCACCTTGGGTAATATTCAAGTAAAATGCCCCTCCGGACTCCAAAGGCACCTTTTTAGTAGTGGTTGGTATATCAGAAAAGATCATATCAGATTGGGTAAAGGCCTGGATTAACTGAACATCTAATTCCCCTTCACAAGGCTCACCATTGCCATACACACACAAATTTTCTGGTATTATCAATATCGTGGGTGCATAACTGGTGGAGTCTTCTAGTTTTAAAGTATCCCCAACTGTAGCTTGAACTTGAAACTCACTAATTACTACCTCGTTCACTTGAAATATGGCACTGGGTAAATCAGAATCATTATCTGAAGGTGGTACAAAATCAACTGTTCTATCACAGGCTGACATTCCGATCAACAAGAGGAGGGCACAAATGACATGACGTTTATAAGAGTGCATAGCTTTAATATTTGATGTTTATTCAATGACGCAGTTAGGTTTAAAAACGTTGGAATTATTGTTTTGAATTCATGTAGTCCAAAGTAAGATAGCAGAGGGCTCTACTTCCCACGGTAAACCCGCTTTCATCAATAAAGAAATCTGGGGTATGGTGGGGCGCATTTTCACCAGGATCCGTATTTACTGGTGCCCCGCCCAAAAAGAAGAAAAAACCAGGCACCTTTTGGGCGTAGAAGGAGAAGTCCTCGGCTCCCATTACCGGACTTCTTAAATGAACACGGTCTTTCCCTGCTGCTTCAACTAAAGAAGGTATCATTTGGGCAGTAAGTGCCGGGTCATTATAAGTAACAGGATAACCTCTGTTTATTGTGACTTCAGCAGTAGCACCCATACTCTCAGCAATTTTGGTAGCGGTATGAGTTATTTTCTCGTGCATCATGTCCTGCATTTCTGTATCCAGCGCCCTAATGGTGCCTACGAGCTTCACTTCTTCCGGAATGATGTTGTTTCGGACCCCACCATGAATAGAGCCTACACTGATTACCGCCGAATTCTGGATTAGAGGTAGTTGTCTACTTACGATGGTTTGAAGCCCAGTGATTATTTGTGCGGATGTCACAATGGGATCGATTCCCTCCCAAGGGTAGGCACCATGTGTTTGGGAACCTTTTACCAAAATGCTATAAGAATCTGAACTGGCCATGGTTCCCCCGGGACGGTACTTGATGTGGCCTGCCGTAGTTTGAGAATTTATATGTAATCCGAATATTACTTCCACTTTTGGGTTATCCAATACTCCTTCTTTTACCATCAGCTTCGCTCCCCCTTCTTCGCCTTGAGGAGCCCCTTCTTCGGCAGGTTGAAAGATAAACTTTACTGTACCTGGAATTTGATCCTTGATGGTACTTAGTATCGATGCTGCACCCAGTAACATCGCTATGTGAGTGTCGTGTCCACAAGCATGCATAACGTTTACTTCCTGGCCTTGATATGAAGACAATTCTTTGGATGCAAAAGGCAGATCCGCACGTTCTTTTACTGGCAGTCCGTCGATGTCAGCCCTTAGTGCGACGACCGGTCCCGGCTTACCTCCTTTTAATATTCCCACTACACCCGTGTGCGCAATTCCCGTATGAACTTCAATGCCCATAGCTTGCAAATGTTCGGCTATTTTCTTCGAAGTGTTAAACTCTCGATTTGACAATTCAGGGTACTGATGAAAATGCCTACGCCATTGTATGATGTCGGATTCTAGTGTTTCGGCTAATTGGTCAATTTGTTTTTTAAGATCAGAATTTTGGGCAGTAGTGTTGTTAACAGAAGCTACCAGAAGCAGTGCTACGAGCACTATTGGGTAAAGGCTTTTCATAGTTTTTTTTTGAACAATATAACGATAATTTCCACAGCATAGAAACAGAATATTGGTGGATTTCGCCCCAAACAAATGATCAAACAGAAGGGGGTTGGAAGGAAAACAAGAGCCTAAATGGGCAAATGTTTACAAAATGCAATAAAATTATTATATATATCTATTTTTCAGATTATTATGTGTATTTATATAAAGTAAATATTTATATAATAACGCATTATTTCGTTTCATATATTTTCGTAAATTTACAATTGTAAACACAAGGGATCGTATGGAACACCGTATTAAACAACTTATGGACCAGGAGAATTTAACCGCTTCGAAATTCGCTGAAACCATAGGTGCTCAACGCTCTAGTATAAGTCACATTTTATCAGGAAGAAATAAGCCTAGCTTAGAGCTGATTAACAAAATACTGGACCGCTATCCGGACCTGAATACAGACTGGTTGCTCTTAGGAAAAGGTGACATGTACGGTGCTCCTACTGCTAAAGAACAGGGAGAGGAACATCCAAATTATGCTTTTGAAAAAGAATCAAAAGGTGGGTCAGAAACAGAGCCACGTAAGGTCCCAGTAAAAATAGTTATCCTCTATTCAGACCAGAGTTTTGAGGAATATTACCCGCAAAATCACTAAGGAAAACCATTGCGAAATTCCTTATCTATAGCATTCATTTTTAGATTATTTTACTACCTTTGCACTCCGTTCAATTGAACGGTTTCGGAGTGGCACAGCCACAGAACGAAATTTGTTTTATAAAAGCTGGTTGGGAGACTCGACGACTAGTGTAATCAAGGGTCAACAAATTTATGAATAGTACAGAAGAAAATTTATCAGAACAATCTCCAGAATCTTCGGCTGAAAAAGCTGTGGAATCAGTGGCTGAAAGTGCACCTGCGGCACCTGAAAAAGTGGAAGAAGCACCAGAGGCTTTTGACTGGGGTAGCGTACAAGCCAAAGGATTTGGTGATGGTTATAGCGATAACGAAAAAGCTGAACTGATAAAACTTTACGAAGACACTTTAACAGAGATTGAAGAGAAGGAAGTTGTTAAAGGTCGTGTGGTAGGTATAAGTGACCGCGACGTAATTTTGAACATTGGGTTTAAATCTGATGGTCTTATCTCATCCTCTGAGTTCAGGGATTTACCTGATCTGAAGATCGGAGATGAAGTTGAGGTCTATATAGAAGAACAAGAAAATGCTAATGGGCAATTGGTTCTTTCTAGGAAGAAAGCCAAAATTGTACAAGCTTGGAAAAACATCCAAGAAGCTTATGAGAAGGATTTGGTAATTGAAAGCGTTATTAAACGTCGAACCAAAGGAGGTCTAATAGCAGATATCTATGGAGTAGAGGCGTTCCTCCCAGGATCGCAAATTGACGTGAAGCCTATCAGGGATTTCGATGTATTCGTTGACAAATCGATGGAAGTAAAGGTAGTTAAGATTAACTACGCCAACGACAATGTAGTGGTTTCTCACAAAGTCTTAATTGAGAAGGACCTTGAAAAACAACGAGCTGAAATTCTAAACAACCTTGAGAAGGGTCAAGTCTTAGAAGGTGTAATTAAGAACATGACCAATTTTGGGGTGTTTATTGATTTAGGAGGTGTAGATGGATTACTGCACATTACAGATATTAGCTGGGGACGTATCAACCATCCAGAAGAAGTATTGGAGCTAGATCAGAAGGTAAATATAGTTGTACTGGAATTTGACGACGACAAGCGTCGGATATCTCTAGGTATGAAACAATTGACAGCTCATCCGTGGGATAGTTTAGCTGAAGGTATTGAAATTGGCACCAATGTGAAGGGCAAGATTGTGAATGTGGCCGATTATGGCGCTTTTCTAGAGATCCAACCTGGTGTAGAAGGCCTGATTCACGTTTCTGAAATGTCCTGGTCTCAACATTTACGCAATCCTCAGGATTTCATAAATATTGGAGATGAGTTGGAGGCAGTGGTTTTAACCTTAGATCGTGAAGATCGCAAAATGTCCCTGGGAATTAAACAACTTACTGAGGACCCTTGGACAAAACAAGATGTACTTACTAAATATGCTGTTGGTACTAAACATTCTGGTGTGGTCCGTAACTTGACAAACTTTGGTTTATTTATTGAGCTAGAGGAAGGAATTGACGGATTGGTTCACGTATCTGATTTAAGTTGGACTAAGAAGATCAAACACCCGTCGGAATTTGTAAAAGTTGGTGAGGAATTAGAAGTACAAGTGTTGGAATTGGATGTGGACAATAGGCGATTAGCTCTAGGTCATAAGCAATTGGAGGAAAATCCTTGGGATACTTTTGAAACGGTATTCGTTCCAGGTTCTGTCCACAAATGTACTGTGCTAAACAAAAATGACAAAGGCGCTATTTTAGAATTACCTTATGGTATCGAAGGATTTGCGTCGAGACGTCATTTGGTAAAAGAAGATCAATCCCAAGTTGAAGTTGGAGAATCACTAGAATTTAAAGTACTGGATTTCTCTAAGGACGATCGTAAGATTATTCTTTCTCATACCAATATGCATACTCAGACTCAGGCTGAGCCAGCGCCTCGTAAGAAACAGTCTAATAAGCCATCAGGCGGAGGTTCTAAGGGCGCCGAGAAGTCTACGTTAGGTGATTTGGAAGCATTTTCTGTATTAAAAGAGAAAATGAGCGGGAATCAAGCTGCTGCTGAAAAAGCCGCTAAGCCCAAACCTGAGGCACCCAAGCCTGAACCAGAAGCACCTAAAGAAGCGCCCGCGGCGGAAGCCAGCGCTCAGGAAGAAGAATAATACTCTGGGGAACTTCGGTTCCCCAGATTTCTTGGATATTGTCGAATTTGCAAATAATTCCTAACTTCCGAGATTATTAATTGGTCGTGTGGCCGAGTGGCTAGGCAGAGCTCTGCAAAAGCTCGTACAGCGGTTCGAATCCGCTCGCGACCTC
>JAJCYK010000024.1 GCA_029262935.1 Cytophagales bacterium
CGCAAGACGTGGCTAGGTTTACCGTAGCATCAAGTACCACTAGCGATGTGGTTGAAGCATTTTCTATACGATTTGCAGAAAAGGGTAATGGGTCGGCAGTGATGCGTATGGCTTGGGACAAAACGTTGATAGAAATACCCATTACTTATTAAATAAAGGCATACCTGCTTAAAATAAAAAAGGTCACCTGGGGTGACCTTTTTTTGTAGCGAAGACGGGAGTTGAACCCGTGACCTCAGGGTTATGAATCCTGCGCTCTAACCAACTGAGCTACCTCGCCAAAACAGAATGCAATATTAAGCATAAAGCCCCCTAAAATCCACTGTTTGAATAAAGAAATTTTGTTGGTCCTTTAAGATTTTTAGTATATCTTAAAGGACAACTAACTAGTCTTTTGGTATGGCTAAGAATAAATTTCACACAGAATTCGAAATCAACGCCTCCAAAAAAATGTTGTTCCCCTACATCTACACTGCCAGCGGCTTATGCCAATGGTTTGCTGAAGATGTCAACATCAATGAAGACAAAGTGTACCATTTTATTTGGGAAGATGAGGATCATAAATACCGTATGACTTCTCACCGGACCAATTCATTTGTCAAATTTGAATCAGCCGAAGATGCTTCAGACGATCCCAACTATTTTGAGTTACGACTGGAAATGAATGAGTTAACTCAATCCGTTTTCATCCGCATCGTGGATTATTCCGACAATCAGGACGAAGAGGAGTTGCAGGATTTGTGGGAAAGCATGGTCTACGGATTGAAAGAGATCGTAGGGGGTTGACACTTCTTTTTAAGTTTTTCAAGATTATCTGTAATTTTAAGCCAGTGCTTGTTGTTATGTAAACAACTCCATGAAAAAACTGGATAAACTCATATTGCGTGCCTTTATAGGCCCCTTGGTCCTTACGCTCTTTGTCGTGGTGTTCATTTTGTTGACGGTATTGATGATAAACAAGATGGAAGAACTGGTGGGCAAAGACCTGGGCATTATGGTGTTGTCAAAACTGATGTTCTTTTTCAGTATTAACATAACACAAACCGCATTGCCTTTGGCGGTTCTGCTTTCATCCATAATGGCTTACGGCAATTTAGGTGAGTATTCCGAACTGACTGCCATAAAAGGAGCGGGCATCAGTTTGTTACGGGCCTTAAGACCAACCTTCATTTTGGTGGTAATAATTACCTTTTTGGCATTTTTTAATAACAATTATGTGGTGACCAGTGCCAACCTCAAAGCGTATAGTTTATTATATGATATTAAGAAACACAAACCGTCCCTGGATATTAAACAGGGAACCTTCTACAACGGCATCCCCGACTTCAGTATTAAGATAAATAAGAAGTATCCTGATGGAGAAACACTAGGAGATATTATAATATACGATCATACGGGAAAACAGGGGAACAATGTAGTGACCTTTGCCGATAGTGGACGTATGTATTCCGTATATAACGAACGGTATTTAATGTTTGAATTGTTTAATGGGAAACGTTTTGAAGAAATTCCCAAGGCCGGAGGGAATAGACGGGGTAAGATTACGGACTTTGTACGAAACGATTTTAAGCATTCAAAAATGATTCTTAGTTTGGCCAGCTTTGATTTTCAAAAAAGCAAGGAAGAACTGTGGACCAACCACTACTATATGAAACGCATCAATCAATTGAAAGAAGATGTAGATTCTATGGATTTGGTCCTGTTTGACGCCAGAGTAGGGGTATATGACGACGCGCAGAGATTCTTTTCCACGGCATTCCGGAATCGGGTGGTCATGCCCCCTGATTATCTCGTTCGCAAGCAATACAAAGATTCCCTGAATCAATTGAAGATGCAGGAGGACTCCATGACCTATCGGGCCCAGTACAATCAGGGAGAATTGGACAGTACCGCTAATTTACAGGCGAGGAATGTGGAAATTGCTCAAGAATTGACCAGTCAATCACAAGTGCCTCCATTGGTGAATAAAAGTGCCAGCCCCTCCTCAGGACTGAAAAACCGCACCAGTAAAGTTCAGAAGCTTACTAAAGTGAACACCCTGCCCAATGAACTTAATAGGATCGATCAACCTACCGCTAGAGAAAGATCCGGACCCAAACCTGCAAAAGCTGCCACAAAACTACCACCTGTTAACTTGGATAGCCTTATGCAAACCAAACGCAATAAGGCACAGGGGGTGAGGCAGGCGCTTAGTCAAGTACGGAATATCAAGAATAAGATTAACGTACAAACCAGCCGGATGCGAAATCAAAAGCTTATGATTTCCAAGTACAAAATTGAAGTAAACAAGAAATACGCCCAGGCTTTTGCTTGTCTGGTCATGTTCCTAATTGGGGCACCGCTAGGTGCCATCATTAAAAAAGGAGGACTAGGTGTTCCTGTTATAATTTCTATAATTTTCTTCATCTTATACTATGTACTGAGTATCACCGGTAAAAAGTGGGCAGAAGAAGGTGTGGTCACTGCCTTTGTGGGGATTTGGGGATTTGCGGCAGTATTGTTGCCTATTGGATTCTTTTTCTTGCGACAAGCGCGTAACGATGCTCGAATTTTGGAGTCCGATTTTTATGCGGTAGTGATGCAAAAAATCAAAAAAAGGTTTGCCAAAAAAAACAGTAATGAATAATCGTATTCCTTTGGGAAAACAATAACTATCGGTACCTTTGTGGATTATTTTTGGATTAATTTATATAGAATAACTAAGCATGTATTTATCAAAAAACAAGAAAGAAGAGTTGTTTGAGAATCATGGTCGGTTAAAAGCAAAATCGGATACGGGCTCACCTGAATCACAGATCGCACTTTTTTCCTTCCGTATCACGCACCTTACAGAGCATTTGAAAAACAACAAAAAAGATTATTCCACTGAGTTGGGACTGAAACGGTTGGTAGGTAAACGCCGAAGGCTGTTGGACTACCTCCATAAGAATGATATTGAGCGCTATCGCGCTATAATCGCGGAATTAAACTTAAGAAGATAAACGTATTAATTAGGGGACTCAAATTGGGTTCCCTATTTTAATTCCCCCCTTTACAATTAACAGTGTATGAAACGTACGTGCACTGGAAACTAACTAGAAGAAAAATTTATGTCAAGTAACATTATTAACAAGACCATTACCCTGAGTGATGGCCGAACGATTACCATTGAAACTGGTAAATTAGCAAGACACGCGGATGGTTCTGTAGTGGTACGCATGGGTGATACTATGTTGTTAGCCACTGTCGTAGCCAGAGAAGAAGCAAAAGAAGGTGTTGATTTCTTACCCCTTTCTGTAGATTATCAGGAAAAATTCGCAGCCGCCGGCAAAATACCCGGAGGCTTTTTGAAAAGAGAAGGTAGACTGTCGGACCATGAAATACTGACTTGCCGATTGGTAGATCGTGCCATACGACCGATGTTTCCAGATGATTATCATGCCGACACACAAGTGATGATCTCTCTTATATCTGCGGATGTCAATGCTTTGCCTGATGCCCTAGCGGCCTTAGCAGCATCATCTGCATTAGTAGTTTCTGATATTCCATTCAACGGACCTATATCTGAAGTACGCGTGGCCCGAGTAGCTGGTGAATTTGTAATAAACCCGACTACTGAACAGGTAGAGCAAGCGGACATGAAAATGATTATCGCCGGAACGTTGGAAAACATCCTGATGGTTGAAGGTGAAATGAGTGAGGTATCTGAAGCCGAAATGATCGCAGCCATTAAAGTCGGTCATGATGCCATAAAGGACCAATGCCAGGTGCAAGTGGAATTGATGAACGAAGTAGGCAACATGGAGAAAAGAGTTTACAATCACGAGGAATCGGATGAAGAGCTGAAAAAACAACTTCACGAGGCTTACTATGACAAATTTTATGAAGTTGCAGTAAAAGCCATAAGTAACAAAACCGAGCGTAAGGCAGCTTTTCAAGAAGTCAAGGACCTTTATTATGACAGTTTGCCAGAAGATCATGAAGTAAACCTCGATCTAGCCAGAAAATATCTTTACATGGCAGAAAAGGAAGCCTCTAGAAACTTAGTGCTTAACGAAAATTACCGATTGGATGGTCGCAAGCTGGATGAGGTTCGCCCAATCTGGTCTGAAGTAGACTATTTGCCATCGGCACACGGATCAGCCGTATTTACTCGTGGTGAAACGCAATCCTTGACCAGTGTAACCTTGGGAACGAAGTTGGATGAGCAAATGATTGATAATGCTATGGAGAAGGGATTTAAGAAATTCATCCTGCATTACAATTTCCCAGGGTTTTCAACTGGAGAAGTGAAGCCCAACCGGGGACCAGCCCGTAGAGAAATTGGTCATGGTAACTTGGCCGCAAGATCACTACAACAGGTGTTACCTAAGGGGGAAGACAATCCCTATACTATTCGGATAGTTTCCGACATTTTAGAATCCAACGGTTCAAGCTCTATGGCTACGGTCTGTGCAG
>JAJCYK010000025.1 GCA_029262935.1 Cytophagales bacterium
TATTAGGAGCTGCGGAAAAGTTTCAACTGGTGGAATTGTTGGATGGGTTCACAAAAAAATCTCATACCCAAGTAATGGCCTGTGACATCGAGGCTGCCACTGCCTTTCATCAAGCCTATTCCATGGATGATCGTACCCGTACCTTTCTGAAGGTGCAGGATGGTTGCGATTACAGTTGCGCTTTTTGCACCATCCCTTTGGCTCGAGGCAATAGTCGCAGTGACTCCATTGCTAATGTGATAACACAAGCTGAAAATATAGTGGCTAAAGGTGTAAAGGAAATTGTTTTAACTGGCGTCAATATAGGGGACTTCGGGATTATCCAAGGTCAACGTCACGCGAGGTTTTATGATTTAGTGAAAGCCTTAGATCAGGTGGACGGGTTACAAAGGGTCAGGATTTCATCTATAGAACCGAACCTGCTAAGCAACGACATTATAGATGAGGTAGCCACCTCAAAGAAATTTCTACCACATTTTCATATTCCATTGCAATCGGGAAGTGATGCCTTGCTTAAAAGTATGAAGCGCAGGTACCTGACAGGCCTGTATCACGAAAAGGTAGCACGCATCAAAAAGACCATGCCTGATAGCTGCATTGGGGCAGACGTTATCGTGGGATATCCAGGAGAAACCGAGCAATATTTTAAGGAATCGTACGATTTCTTAGTACATCTGCCAGTAGACTATCTTCATGTATTCACTTACTCTGAAAGAGCCAATACCCTGGCAGCCGACATGGATGGGGCTGTGCCCATAGCCGTACGACATCATAGATCAAAAATGCTGCGTATTCTCTCAGAGAAAAAAAGACGGGCTTTCTACGAATCATTTCTAAAAGAAACCCGTAGCGTTTTATTTGAAGATGATCGTGCGGATGGTAAGATCTTTGGATATACTGACAATTACATTCGGGTGGCGGTCCCATATCAGGAAAACCTAGAAAACGCCATTGTGCCTGTATATTTATCGGATATAGACCCTAAAGGTCATGTGGAAGGCCAGTTGGAAGCTGTGCTTATCTAAGTCGGTAAAGGATCAGATCCGAATAACTCACATATCCATCCCGATCAATTAGTTTTAATCGATAGGTATTGTCTCCCGTTTGATGGTCGATCCTTAATTTATATACCGATTCATCGTTTAACTCTTTAGCCGGTATTTTACCTACGGTGACCCATAGTTCTTTCTCTGCCTTCTGTATTTCAAAAATTCCACCTCCTTTTTCACCATAGGTAGTCCAACGAAGGGTTTGTTTATCCGCTTTGGTCCATCGGAAAACGTCCTTTACGGCTGCAAAGGATTCCGAATGTCTTAGTTCCAGAGATCGGATCACATACGCATTGATAAACCGTGGAGAGTACCTGGATTTATGCACAATCTTTACTTCTACTGTTTCATTCAAAGACAGGTGGCTTAAGTCAATGATAAAAGCACTGGTAATAGGATTGGAAAGGACTAAATTCTTATTGACATACACCTCTTCGGTGCTAAAGGATTTGTTATCAGGCAGCATGGGGTTTTGCACATAGAGGTTTTTTCCCGTATAAAATCCGGATAAAATCAGTGTTTCTTCCCCATTAATATGGGCAACACTGAACAGTAATACCAATACCACGGAAATGGAAATTCTCATGCTTAACACATTAGCCTGTAGTAATTGCTGATTGAGGCTATAATGTAAATATAGAAGATTCTAGAGAGCAGTCAAGTTTTTATTCAAATCTCAAGGATTCAATAGGATCCAACCTTGAAGCCTTTCGTGCCGGTATGATTCCAGACAACAAGCCTACTGCGATGCATACCACGAATCCTAAGAAGATCCATAGCCAGGGAATAATAAGGGTCCCTTCACCAATTAAGTTGGCTACTAAATTACCTACCAAAATACCAAATAGGATGCCCGCAATTCCGCCAATCATGCAAATGACCACCGCTTCAATTAAAAACTGTTCTTGAATTAATTTGGGCGTGGCTCCTAAGGCTTTGCGAATGCCTATTTCCCGGGTCCTTTCGGTTACAGAAACCAACATAATGTTCATCAGTGCAATAGAGGCTGCCAACAATGTCACAAACCCCACCAGGCCGCCAAACAGCTTTAGTCTGCCAGATAGCTCATTTAGGTTTTGTGCCAGTGACTCGCTACGCTTGACCAAAAAACTGTCTTCTTTTCCTAATTGATCTTTACGGATGGTTCTCATAATACCCGTAGCGTCCCCCATGGCAGGAGCTATCTTGGTAGGGTCCTTCATAAAAACGCTGATTTCATATCGGGGTTCTCCAGCCGTAAACAACCTATTACCTGTAACTAAAGGTACTAGAATGCGACGATCCCCACCGGATCCAGAGAAGCCTCCCTGAGCTTCAAGCAGACCAACGATACGATATTTGGTCCCGTAAAAACTAACGTCTTGATTTATAGGATCTTCATTTTCTTCAAATAACGTTTCTAACAGATCGTTGCCAATGATGGCTACGTTACTACCATTTTGAACCTCCAATTGCGTGAAGTTTCGGCCCTTTTCCAAGTTTAGTCCCTTTAGCAGGATGTAATGCTCATTGGCCGCGGTAAGTGAAATATTGGGGTTAGTCTTTTTAGAGAACCGTTTGGCTTCCATCCAACTGGTTATGTCGGAATAGATACTGATCTCGTTTGAAGAGTTGAACCTAGAAGTAAAGTTCATAGCCTGCTTAAGCGTAATCGGTGGATAGATCTTTTGAGAAATACCCCGTTGGTTTTGACGACTACCTGATCCTTGTTCTTGAATATCAAAGCTATTGGCTCCAAAGTCAGACATGCTGCTGGTAATGGATTTTTGCATACCATCCACTGAAGTCAAAATACCTACCAAACTTGATATGCCAATCGCTATGATTAATGCCGTGATTATGGTGCGAAGCAAGTTGCTGCGGATATTTGCTAAGCCGACTTTGACGTTCTCTGCTAAATTCAATGCTTTTTCCTTTGGATAATTTATGAACCTGAAATGAACTTTTTTATCACTTTTAAAACTAATAATAATATATCTTAATTATTTTTATTCCGTTGTTAATTATATAATCGGTAATTATGCTCCCTATGAAGCGAATGGTGGTTTTGATCGGAGTGCTCTTTCAGTTTTCGTTAGCGGCACAGGCGTCCTATTTACTTATTCCCATGGATGAGAACCAAACCAATCATCTCAAAGCCTATGGTCTCACCTACTGGGTTTTAGAGAAAGAGGTAGAAGTGGATTGGCTTTTGAACTACCGGGGAGGGAGCTTTATGGTGAAGTATCAACAAGGCATTGAAAATGAGTTGATTGTACGGGGTGTTAGTTATGAAGTAATCTCTGATGCCCAATCCAATCAAATTATTGAAACCTTAAGCAGCCCCGCTTCCAATACGGATATCATGAAGTTGGAGAAATATCCTAAAATCGCCGTTTACTCTCCTAAAAGCAAACAACCTTGGGACGATGCGGTAACCTTGGCATTGTCTTATGCTGAAATTCCTTATGAGGTAGTCTTTGACGATGAGGTCATGTACGGTGAACTTCCTAAATACGATTGGCTGCATTTACATCATGAAGATTTCACGGGACAATATGGCAAGTTTTATTCCATGTACCGCAGCTACCCGTGGTACATCAAACAACAACGGGAATACGAAACTTCCGCCCAAAAACACGGATTCCAAAAGGTGTCTGAATTAAAGCTAGCCATTGCCAAGAGAATCCGAGATTTTGTGTCAGGAGGGGGATTTCTATTTGCTATGTGCTCCGCCACTGATACTTATGACATTGCTTTGGCAGGACAAAATGTGGATATGGTTGAAGGCATGTTTGACGGTGACCCTGCGGATGCTCAATTGCAAAAGAAAATGGACTTCAGTCAAACTTTTGCTTTCGAAAATTTCATCATGGAGCAAAATCCATACGTTTATGAGTATTCCAATATAGACACCGGCCCCCCAAAAGGCCGCCGGGGGCTTCGTGAGGACAACGATTTTTTTACCTTATTTGAGTTCTCTGCTAAATGGGACCCCATTCCAACGATGCTTACTCAAAATCATACCCGCATCATTAAGGGTTTTATGGGGCAAACCACTGCTTACCGTAAGTCTTTGATCAAAGGTGATGTGGTGGTAATGGGTGAGACAGAAACTGTCGGTGAAGGCAAGTATTTACACGGCGTCTTTGGAAAAGGATTTTGGACATTCTATGGGGGTCACGACCCGGAAGATTATCAACATTTGGTGCACGAAGATCCCACTGATCTTAATTTGTATCCTAATTCTCCTGGCTACAGACTTATTTTAAATAACATTCTCTTTCCTGCAGCAAAGAAGAAAAAACAAAAGACCTAATGCATGCGGTCTGAGCGGACCTCCAGATCTTTCATCACGCGCGCTTCATATTCCAACCATTCCTCCCAGCGTTGCTGGACCTTTTCTTCTGGGTAGTAGGTTTTCGCCAGCTGAATAAAATTCTTGTAATGACCGGCCTCTGAAACCATTAATTCATAATAGAATTTTTTTAGCTCTGGATCTTCAATTTCTTCCGAGAGTAGTTTAAACCGCTCGCAACTTCTGGCCTCAATTAAAGCATTCATTAACAACTTCTCAACCAACCGTTGTATAGGGCTACCTCCTTTAAGCATGTTCTGTTGCAAAGCCACCACATATTCATCTTTGCGTGGCAGTCCCAAAGTAAAACCTCTCTTGCTGAGTTGTTCCAGTACTCTTTCAAAATGACTCCACTCTTCCGCTACTACTGGGGTCAGCATAGCCACCAGTGCTTGATGCTGCGGATACTGAACGATCAACGAGATACAAGATGAGGCGGCCTTTTGCTCACAAAAAGCATGGTCCACTAAAATGTCTTCGATGTGCTTTTGTGCGATATTTACCCAACGCGGGTCCGTGGGTAGTTTAAGTCCTAACATAATTTTAATCGTAGAATTGCCAGGTAAAACCCCAATCAAATACTCTGCCTTGACCAAGATAGTAGGGTGCTGTAAAATATCCAGCTCGGTCCAAACCTTGATTTAAGAAGACCAGTTTAGCAAACAACAACGCCCGCCCTACCCTAAAATTAAGAAAAAAATCAGCGGTTAAGTACTCGGGGATTTCAAAAGTATCTTGTAAATAAAATTGTTGAACCGTAGGATCGTAGTTGTGCCCGAAATAGGCGGAGCGGAATTGGGTATCAAGGCCCACCTGAGCTTGAAGTTTATCCTTAAACAGAAAATTGGTGTAAGCAATTTTAGTAGTGATTAACCATTCCGGGATTCTGAATACATCCTTCGCATTTCCCGTCACTGTGGCGTAAGTGATTTGAGTTTGTAAATTCCAATTTGTCAAAAATTGCCAGTCCAGGTTGACTTCAGGAGATAAGATTTGAGCAGCACCGGAGGCTTGCTCCGGTCTTTGCGCTTGATTAAAATAAATGTGATCATTTACATTGGTCAAGGTAAGAGTAGGATGGAATTTAAGGTTGGGCAGTTCCAACTTAATTTTTCCTTGCAAAGCATCCATGGAAGGGTTGGTAAAGGCATTGTGCCATTCTCCGTGATTGCCGAAATGATCTTGGTACATAAATGCCGCATCATACTGCACGCGGGTGTAGGAAGCTTCCAGAAAGTTATTTTCAAAGGAACCTTGTAACAACAAACTTCCTCCATCTTGGATCAGGCCTTTGAATCGCAAAGTCTGACTACCCAGCCTGTAACGAAGATTAGCACCTAAATAATATTCTGTTTGATATCCTGTGGATACTAAGTATTTGGGTTGATAACGAATGTCTCGCCTGGTCAAATGAAAGTTATAAAAAACACCCTTGTGTAAACCTTTTATCCCGATTTCATTGCGAAAAATCTCCGTAGTTGCCGCGTCTTCAGTTACCGCTTCGCTAATTAAAGATTCATTAAAAAAATCGCCTTCCAATTCCAGGTTGGAATCACTAAACTCGTTGTCTTGCTTGGTGAGGTCCAGCTGGTGATATATTTGTAGAAGGTCTGAAACCTGATATTGCTGAAAAATATGCCAGTTGTTACGCGATTCTTCACTAAGTGCATTATTGAGAAAGATTACGGCACTATCAGGGTCAAATAAATTGTCTAGTGACCCTGACAATAACGGGATCACCCCTCCGGACTCAAATTGCTGGTGATTTAACCTAGTGAAATTGATCAACATCTGATACTTTCCAGGGTGCCAACGGGCGTAAATATCATAGGCGGTTGAAACCACGTTACGATCACCACTACTTAAAACTGCACCTACCTGCTTGTCGGTAGTAATTCTCTTAAAATCAAAACCCACATTTAATACCGTGCTGTCACTACGACTAAAGCCAACATCCACGAGACTACGTCCGTTTCCTCCAAAGGCCACACTGAGCTTGGTGTAAGGAGATTTAGTGTCATAATAATTAATGTGCTCCGGCTTAATCGCATAATGGCTAAACGAATTAAATCCGGACTGCAACCCAATTTGTTCTGGTAATTGAGGATATAGATGCCGTATTGCAGTCCCGACATTTCCTAAGTCTTGCAATTTGTTGTCACCAGCATTTACAAAGTTGAAGCGATGGCGGTTCCCTAATAAGGTATCAATTCCAAATGTTTGGGGATCGTTATATTTGATATTATGCTCTTGGGTGTATTTGGTGGTAGTAGGCCCGTATACTTGTTTGGTGGAATCATCCAATATTTGGGCTCTACCCCAAGTGGTACTAACCAGCAGTAGTGTGGTAGCGATTATGATTCTTTGATAAATCAAGCCCAAATATAGTTTAAGCGTCACTATCATCAACTCTTTCCATAGAATTTAGCACAATCTCATCGAAGGAATCTTCCCCCTCCAAAAATCGAAATGCTATTG
>JAJCYK010000026.1 GCA_029262935.1 Cytophagales bacterium
AAGATGAGTTGTTTCGGCATAAAACAAGGCTAAAACACTGATAAACAAAGCATTTAGAAGTAAAAAGTAAAACGTTATGAACATCAAAAACATCGCAATTATTGCCCACGTAGACCACGGTAAAACAACTTTGGTAGACAAAATCATGCATCACTGTAGCTTGTTCCGTGAAAACGAACATACAGGAGATCTTATTTTGGACAATAACGATTTGGAACGCGAACGAGGTATTACCATTACTTCAAAAAACGTTTCTGTAGTTTATAAAGGCACGAAAATTAATATTATCGATACCCCTGGTCACGCCGATTTTGGTGGAGAAGTAGAGCGTGTATTGAATATGGCTGATGGAGTTCTATTGTTGGTAGATGCTTTTGAAGGACCGATGCCACAAACACGTTTCGTATTGCAGAAAGCGATCGATCTTGGGTTAAAGCCATGTGTGGTTATTAATAAAGTAGATAAGGAAAACTGTACACCTGATGAAGTTCATGAAGGTGTATTCGATTTGATGTTCGAATTAGGTGCAGAAGAATGGCAGTTGGATTTCCCAACCGTGTACGGGAGTGCAAAGAACAACTGGATGAGCGACGATTGGCAAGATGAGACTGACAATATCGAGCCGCTTTTAGATATGGTGTTAGAACACATTCCTGCTCCTAAAGTGGAAGAAGGTTCTACTCAAATGTTAATCACTTCGCTAGATTACTCATCTTTTACTGGACGTATCGCTATAGGTCGTTTGCAAAGAGGGAGTTTGAAAGACAATATGCAAATCTCTTTAGTGAAAAGGGATGGTAGTATTGCAAAGGCAAAAATTAAAGAGTTACATACGTTTGAAGGTTTAGGACGTAAGCGAGTAGATGCGGTTCAAGCGGGAGATATCTGTGCCTTAGTTGGTATTGAAGGATTTGATATTGGTGACACTGTCGCTGATCTTGAAAACCCTGAAGGTTTGAAAACTATCGCCATTGACGAACCAACAATGAGTATGTTATTCACCATTAACGATTCTCCTTTCTTCGGAAAAGATGGAAAGTTTGTTACATCACGACATATTAGAGAGCGCCTGGAGCGTGAGTTGGAAAAGAACTTAGCGTTGCGTGTGAATGCAACGGATAGTGCCGATAAATTTTTAGTATTCGGTCGTGGCGTATTGCACTTGTCTGTTTTGATTGAAACCATGCGTCGTGAAGGGTACGAACTGCAAGTGGGCCAACCACAAGTAATCTTTAAAGAAATTGAAAGTGCACGACACGAGCCGGTTGAGCATTTAGTAGTAGATGTACCGGAGGTTTCTTCTGGTAAAGTTATTGAGATGGTTACCCAGCGTAGAGGAGAACTTACCATAATGGAGCCAAAAGGGGATATGCAACACTTGGAGTTTGATATCCCGGCTCGAGGGCTTATAGGACTAAGAAACAACATGCTTACTGCCACTGCTGGAGAAGCCATAATGAATCATAGGTTTAAAGAGTATCAACCATACAAAGGTGAAATCGCCGGACGTATAAACGGATCTTTAATATCCATGGAGACTGGACCCAGTACTGCTTACGCCATTGATAAACTTCAGGATCGGGGCATGTTTTTTATAAACCCTGGGGAAGAACTTTATACAGGCCAGGTTATTGGAGAAAACAGCCGTGATAATGACATTGTAGTAAATGTTCAGAAAGGTAAAAAACTTACCAACATGAGAGCCAGTGGGTCAGACGACAATGCTAAAATTGCGCCACCACGAAAATTCTCATTGGAAGAAGCTATGGAATATATTCAGAAAGATGAGTACTTGGAGGTTACTCCCAAAGCCATCCGTATGCGAAAAATCTATCTTGATGAGCATGAGCGGAAAAGGTTCAATCAGGCTTAACCTTTGCGCATGGATTCCAGCATATCCCACATTTGTGGGGTAACCATTTCTAGGTGGTTGAATTCACCGGCTCCTTTTAGCCATTCCCCGCCATCAATGGTAATCACTTCACCGTTTACGTAGGCCGAGTATTCAGACATAAGATAGGCTGCTATATTGGCCAGCTCTTGATGCTCTCCTACTCTTCCTAAAGGAACATGTTGAGCAGGATCAAATTTCTTTTGCAAATCCCCAGGCAATAGCCGGCTCCATGCCCCTTCCGTAGGAAAAGGCCCAGGGGCAATTGCGTTGGTTCTAATACCATATTTTGCCCATTCCACTGCCAATGAGCGGGTCAATGCCAACACACCCGCCTTTGCACAAGCGGAAGGTACCACATAGCCTGAGCCTGTCCAGGCATAAGTGGTAACGATATTCAGTACAGTACCTTTTTGCTGTTGATCGATCCACTGTTTTCCAAGAGCGAGCGTGAAATTGGTAGTACCTTTTAATACAATATCAATAACTGCGCTAACCGCTCGGTGAGACAATCGTTCCGTTGGACTGATAAAATTACCTGCTGCATTATTTACTAAGCCGTTCACCTGTCCGTAGGAATCGATAGCAGTTTTGATAACCTCTTCAACTTCTTCATAATGTCGAACATCACATGCGACCGGTAGTACTGATCCTCCGGTCTCAGCCTCCAGCTCCAATTTGGTTTTTTCCAGAACCGGCAACTTACGGCTGGTTATCACCAAGTTAGCGCCTAATTCCAGAAAATATTTGCCCATGGCTCTTCCTAATCCTGTACCACCACCCGTTACAATAATGGTTTGGTCTTTCAGAGCGTTCTCTCGTAACATTCCTTGTTTGTGCATATGCTGAGCTTAATTACAGATTTGGATCAAGATAATATAAAGGGCTGGATAAATAAAGGAATTACTAGTAGGCCCTTAATAATTGTATTAATTTTGCATCAACACAAACAACGATGATACTTTTTAATCTAACTGACAGTAAACACTTTTACTATGGTTAATCGTACCTACCTATTGTTCTTGTTGGCAATTATATGTTTTGGCAGCTGTGTTTCCCAACAAAAGTATAAGTCACTCTTACAAGCCCGGGATAATCTAGAATTAAAGGCCACAGACTATTCCATTCAACTTGCCCAAGAACGCACCAAAGCACTCAACTTGGCGAACAAGAATCAGGATCTCAACCGCCAATTAATGCAATCCAGTGGCGATAATCAACGAGTCAATCGTGAACTTGATCAATTACGGAAGGATGAGACTAGCCTCACCGTAGAACATGAAGAACTTACTGTTAAGTTTGAAGACATGAGGGATTATTTCGACATAGTACTTGATGAATGTGATAAAAATAAAATAGCTACGGCACGAAAACAACGAGAGCTAAATCAAAGAGAGGATAGTATTGAAAATGCGATAGCACATTTACAAGAAGTCGAAAGCACTTTGTTAGATCGGGAGCTACAGGCAAAGGCTTGGGAAGTAATAGCGGATAGTAAATCAGTGCTGGTAGAAACCATATATCAAGACTTGTCTCAGTCTTTAGGTAATTTGATATCCAGCCAGTTCAGCATCATCAAAGAGTCTGAAGCGGTTAAAATTTCCATAGACGAACCGGTAATTTTCGAGACTGGCAGCATTAATATTACTGACTACGGAACCAGCGCGCTTTCACAAATGGCGGTAGCTCTTAATGCTCAAAACAACATTCAGGTGATGATTGTAGGCAATACAGATCGAAATCGTATTTCTAAAAAAGCCAAATACCTCTCTGATAATTGGGATTTGAGCGTATTAAAAGCTGCAGCTGTTACCAGGGCCTTAACTTCGGCAAAATT